>DASVDB010000084.1 GCA_036381315.1 Bacilli bacterium
CAATCAGATTATCGAAATCGAAAAACAGTAAGTTTACCGCGCAAATTTTTGAGCTGCAGGCACCGTCTGCCATGAAGATGGCAGGCGGTGTTTACGGTTTATGAAGCGGGAAAAGCGAGGACGAATCATGCGGCAGAAAGAAAAAATGAGATTTATATTGGATCATTTGGCGGAAATGTTTCCGGATGCGCATTGTGAATTGCACCATACAAATCCGTTTGAACTGACGATTGCCGTGCTGTTGTCGGCGCAATGCACCGATGAAACGGTCAATAAGGTTACCCCGCGGCTTTTTGCCAAATATAAAAAACCGGAAGATTATTTGGCGGTGCCGTTAACGGAACTCGAGCAGGATATCCGCCGGATCGGTTTATACCGGAACAAAGCGAAAAACATTCAACGATTATGCCATATGCTGTTGGACAAGTACGGCGGCGAAATTCCCAGGCAGCGCGAACAACTGATGGAACTTCCCGGCGTTGGAAGGAAAACGGCCAACGTTGTCCTGGCCAACGCGTTTGGCGTCCCGACAATCGCCGTTGACACGCATGTGGAGCGGGTAACCAAGCGGTTGGGGCTTGTTCCGGCCGACGCACCCGTGCTGGCGGTGGAACAGAAGCTTTTGTCCGTCGTGCCGGAAAATGAATGGATTACGACGCATCATCGTCTCATCTTTTTTGGCCGCTACCATTGCAAGGCGGTGAACCCGCAATGCGCGAGTTGCCCGCTCATCGCCATTTGCCCGGAAGGGAAACGCAGAATGAAAACCGCGGCGAAAAGGAAATCTAAGTAAAACAACCCTGCGCGGGGCCGACAACGAATAAGAAAAGGATGAGCCGGCATGAAATGCATCGCGGTCTACACGGATGATTTTGCGTCGTTTTCCGACATTTTCGAGAAAGTGTTAAGCACGCCGCTAGCCGACAACGAAGAGCAAACCATCGACGGAATCGCCGTCAGCGACTCCGGGGAAGTGCCCACCCATTATATTGATCGCATGAGGAACAAACATGATGTTGCGGTAATGAAGGAAAAAGATCGCAATATCACCATTCTGCAACATGGCCGTTTGTTTGAAATTTTGTTGCCGAATGAGGAAAATATGGTACACTAGTTGGGGCAACAGATCGCTTCAACATGGAAATCCGGGCGTCTTGCCCGGGTTATTTTTTTGCGAAAAATCAGGGAGAAGAGCATCTATGAAGGTAACTACATTACGTGAACTTGCCACTTCCATGCAGATGCGGGGCGATTTTTCCAACGCTTCGCAAATGTTTCGGCTGGCGGACAAACTGGAAAAGTCGCAGCTTTCAATTTCGTTTTGCGGGCATTTTTCCGCCGGTAAATCAACGCTGATTAATCGTTTGTGCGGCGCGGATTTATTGCCGTCCGGACCGATACCGACCAGCGCCAATGTCGTATGGATCATGAACGGCGCAACAGGCGCGGTCATTTATCGCAAACACGAATGCGCGGATGAAGGAAAGCGGCAAAATGGCGAAAGCATTTCGCTTGACCAATTGGCGGAAAGCTGCAAAAACGGCGAGACGATCGAATCGATTGAAATCAAAAGCCCGATTCCCTGGCTGGGCGAGCATGCGGCATTGATGGACACGCCCGGCATCGATTCGACGGACGAACGGCATTTGCGGGCCACGCTGGCAACGCTGTCGCTTACCGATTGCATTTTTTATGTGATGGATTATAACCATGTGCAATCCGATACGAATTTTATATTTATCAAACAGCTGATGGAGTGGAATAAGCCCTTATATTTAATCGTCAATCAGATTGACAAGCATAAACCGGGCGAGTTGAGCTTTGCCGAATATCGTGCGGCGGTGGAACGGGCATTCCGCGACTGGCAGATCAAGCCGGCCGGAATTTTATATTTGTCGCTGAAGGATCCCGACCACCCGGAAAACGAATGGCAGAAGCTTGGCTGGCTGTTGGAACAATTTGTGGCGGAACGCGGCGAGCTGCTGCCGGCAAGTGTCGGCGCTTCGGCAAAACGGCTTGTCGAGCTGCACGGGGAGTATATCGCCGGGCTTCAAGAAGCGGAAAAAGCAATGTTGGCGGAAAAAATCGGCCTAAATTGCGCTCCGCAAGAAGCGATTGCCCGAATCGCGGCTGATCTCGCCGATCTGCGGCGGGGGTTGGAAGCATGCTCCAGGCGAAAAGAAACGGCGCTGCAGGAATATCAGTCGGAATTGCGCCGCACAATCGAGAACGCCAATATCATGCCGGCAACGCTGCGGAATCTCGCGGAACAATATTTGCAGGGGATTTCGCCATCGTTCAAGGTTGGCTGGCTGATGGCCAAAAACAAGACGCGGAAAGAGACAGAGCGGCGCACGGACGTCTTTCTTACCCATCTGCAAAAGCAAACGGATATGGAATTAAGCAGGCATGTCGCGGCGCTCTTGCGCAAATTTGCCGTGGACAACGGCATCGAGGATGCGGAGTTGGCCGAACAAATCAATCAATTTTCCGTATCGATAACGGCGGAATGGCTTCGCGCGCAGGTGCAAAGCGGAGCTGTGGCGAGCCGCGAATACGTCCTGAATTTCTCACGGCAGGTGGCTGAGGAAATAAGGCTGATCGCGCGGAAAAAGGCGCAGGCGATATCCGCCGGTTTGCAAAACGCATATCTGGCGCAGATTGAGAGCGAAATGGCGGAAGTTGAAAGGAACATACAACGCTTAGAGGAGCGGGACGTTGCGGCCCATAAACTGCTCGCTCTAGCGCAGGATGCGGAGCGGTATGTGCTTGGTTTGCAGGAAAAGCTGGCATCGGCTGCTACTGTTCCAACACCCAATTTGCCCGATCTATCCGACGCTTCGACCCAATACGAAAATAGCGGCATGTGGCGGGAACTGCTGCGAAAAGGCGCAACCGCAAAAAGCGGCGAACTTGCCGCCGTGGTCGCTGTCGATGCGGCAGCGCAAGCTTCGGGCGCGGATAAGCGCAACGCTTGGGATGAGGTTAAGCGCAACGCTTCGTCCGTTTCGGCCCCTAGAATTAAAACCGATCCGGGAGATTTGCAGCGCAGCAAAAAAGCGGCCGCACAAATTCGCAACGCCGTCCAAATTTTGGATACGGTGCCGCATATGGGATCGTTTTCCCGGGCGCTTGCGGAAAAAGCTAAACGAATGGAACAGCGTACTTTCACCGCGGCGCTGTTTGGCGCATTCAGCGCCGGAAAGTCGTCTTTTGCCAACGCGCTCATCGGGCAGGCTGTATTGCCTGTTTCCCCCAATCCGACTACAGCCGCTTTATGCAAAATGCTGCCGGCGACTGCCGAGTTTCCCCATGGTACGGCAAAAATCAAAAAGAAATCCAAAGAAAGCATGCTGGACGATATTCGCTTTTCCCTGGCCGCGCTGGGGATAGTGATAGCGGATAAGGAACGGCCATGGGAAACGATACGTTCCCTTGATTTTGCTTCCATCACCGCGAAGGGTAAGCCTCACGCCGCTTTCTTGCAGGCGGCTCTGCGGGGCTGGTCTGAAGCGGAACAAGAATGGTCCCGGGAGCTTGTCGTCGATTTGCCGCAATTTCGCGCGTACGCGGCGGATGAGCAAAAATCGTGCTTTGTGGAATGGATCGAGCTGTATTTGGAAAGTCCGCTAATGGACGCGGGCATCGCGCTGGTCGATACTCCCGGAGCGGACTCCATTCATGCGCGGCATACCGGAGTTGCCTTCGAATATATTAAAAACGCCGACGTGATTATTTACGTAACCTATTATAACCATGCTTTTTCCAAAGCCGATCAATATTTTCTGGAACAGTTGGGCAGCGTGAAGGAAAGCTTCCAACTGGACAAAATGTTTTTTGTCGTAAACGCGGCCGATTTGGCGGCTGATTCGGCAGAGTTGCAGCATGTGCTTGAACATGTGCGTGATCGTTTGACCGCGCATGGCATCCGTCATGCAAGGCTGTTTCCGGTTTCCAGTTCGTACGGTTTGCAAGGGAAAATGACGGATGAGCGAACAATTTTGCAGGCTTCGAATTTACCTGCATTCGAGCAAGCCTTCTTGGGATTTTGCCGCGAAGAGTTGACCGATTTGGCGCTTTCCGCCGCACAGGCGGATTTGGCGAAAGCGACAAGCACTTTAGAGCGGCGTATAGCGGCGGCGGAAAAAGGCCTTAATGAGCAGGAAAGACGCGGGCTTAAGCTGCGCGAGGCGCTGGATGAGGTTAAGATTTGGCTCTCCGGGCAAACGTACGAGCAAAAGATAAGCGAACTCGCGCAGGAGATTGAGACACTGCTGCATTATATCATTCAGCGGATACGCTACCGGTTCGGTGAATTTTACAACGAAGCGTTTCATCCGGCGCAATTAAGCGGGAGCGTCGATAAACGAACCGCCTTGCGGGCTGCCTGGAACGAACTGGTTCGCACATTGACGCAGGAAATCGAGCGGGAGTTGTTAACCGCCTCCCTGCGCGTGGAAACGTTCGCTGAACGGTTATGCGCGACGCAGTATGCTGCGGCTGCGGAACACATTTCCGCTAGCCTTAAGGATTTTACCGCCGCGGAATTTTCGCCGGCGGCTTGGCCGACACCGGACATTTCCGTGCAGCTTCCGGTGGAAATGGATGAGCGCATGCTCCTCCGCCATTTCAAACATGCGCGGGCGTTTTTCGAGGAAGGCGGCAAGGCGGCGTTGCGCGAGCCTTTGGAGGCGGAGCTGATGGATGCCGTCGCGCAAGCGGTGCAAGCTTACGCCGTGCGCTTTAAACAGCTTTACGGCAAACAGTTGCAAGACCGGTTTGCGGCTGTCTCCCGCGAGCTGGCCACGGCAGCGGATGAACATACCGCGGGGATACTGGCGGCGGGCGATTCTCCGGAAACACTTGCCAATTGGAAAGAAAAGGCAAGGCAATTAACGCTGTGCATGCAACATATTCATGCGATTTAGCTTCCATGAACCGGGTCTTAACCCACCGCCTTTAGGCGGAAAGATTCCTGAACGTGCACTTTGTAAAACGTTCCTGGTAAAACGGGAGGACAGCCTTATTGCGCAGCGCAAAATGGGTAGACTGCCTCCCTGCGGGCGCAAAAACGGGTGAACCACCTTCCCGCGCAACGCTAACGGACGCCACAGCGGCTATTCGCCGAAAAAAGGCTGTTTAAAAATTTTAACGGACGCCACAGCGGCTATTCGCCTTAATTTTGCCTGAATACCGCACAAAGTGCTAAAATAAGCGCACCTACGTCCGTTTAAACTTAAAAACCGGGCGTAAAACCCAAAATAGCCTCTGTCACGTCCGTTAGATAGGAAAGCACCCTAATACGAAGCGGCAAGCCGGCCAAGCGGATCGAGTTTTCAGCGTGGAGGGCCGTTTGGCCGCAAAAGCCGGATTCGTGTACGCTTCACAATTATGTTTCCGGTTTTTTTTCATGCTCATATCCGTTCCTTTCCCGCATAAGCTTAAGATAGTGGGCTAATGGCGCCATTTCCGGCGCATGTGCGGAGGAGGAACGGTAACGTGTTGATTGAAACGGTGCAAGCAGGCGAAACATTATGGGCGATCGCCCGCAGATTTGGGGCCAACGTAGATGAAGTCATGCGCTTAAACGGCATCACCGATCCGGAGCGGTTGGTTATCGGCGAAGCGCTGGTTGTTCCGACCGAGGCAAGGCGGCATACGGTGCGGCCAGGCGAGTCGTTCTGGTCGATATCCCGGATTTACGGAGTGACGGTTGAACAATTGCAAGCGGCCAATCCGGGTGTAAATCCGAATCTGCTGCAGCCGGGCATGGTGCTGAACATACCGGAACGCCCCAAAACAACGATCCAGTCAAACGGTTATTTGCTGCCCGTGTCTCCGCAATCCGATCAAGCCAATGTCCGCAATGTCGCCGAATTTTTGTCGACATTCAGCATTTTTCAATACCGCACGGATGTGAACGGCGATTTGGTCCCGCCAAACGATGCGGCGGCGCTGGCGGCGATTCGGCAAACGGATGCGGTTGCCATGATGGTCGTCACCAATTTTTCCGAGGGAACGTTTTCGGCGCCTTTGGCGCATACCATTTTCACCGACCAGAGGGCGAGGGAGCGGCTTTTTTCCGAGATAGTCCGGACTTTGCGAGATAAACGCTTCTACGCGTTGAACATAGATTTTGAGCATGTGTTTCCGGCCGATCGGGAGCGCTATAACAATTTTTTGCGGGAACTGGCTGGCAGGGTACACGAAGCGGGCTTCCCGATATCGACGGCGCTCGCGCCCAAAATGTCGGCCACCCAGGTCGGGGAATGGTACGAAGCGCATGATTATCCTGTACATGGGCAGATTGTCGATTTTGTGATCCTGATGACTTATGAGTGGGGCTGGTCCGGCGGTCCGCCGATGGCGGTGGCGCCGATACCGCAGGTGAGGGCGGTGCTGGATTACGCGATCAGCGTCATCCCGCGGCAAAAAATTTTACTGGGCGCCCCGTTATACGGTTATGATTGGACGCTTCCCTTTGTGAAAGGCGGAAAATTTGCGCGTTCTTTGAGTCCGCAAGCAGCGGTCGAACAGGCGGCGCGGGTGGGCGCCAACATTCAGTTCGACTACACCGCGCAGGCGCCATTTTACCGGTATTACGACGCCGATGGCAAAGAACATGTCGTTTGGTTTGAGGATGCGCGGAGCATGCAGGCCAAATTTAATCTGATCGATGCTTACGGGTTGCGCGGCATCAGTTATTGGGTGCTGGGCAACGAATTTCCGCAAAATTGGGCACTTTTGCAAGACCGTTTCAACATCCGCAAATTTGCTTGAGCAGGCGTGGCGGCGAAGCAGCGCGTTTCCATCGACAGCTTTCGAAAAAAACGCTATGATGATTCATATGCAAGCAATGCGTTCATTGTTGAGGCAGGAGGAAAAAAGCATGTCTGAGGGAATGAAAGCGTGCTGCTCAGCGTCCAGATTGGACATGCCCGGTTTTGCCCGAACAAAGTTTCATTTTGGCGAAAAATCGGCAAAAAGCGCCGGTAAGAAGCCATTTGACAAAAAACAGATACTTGAGCGGATGATTGTGATTCCCGCCGGCACGTTTGCCATGGGCACGGACAGTCGCGAAGGGTTTTGGGCGGACGGCGAAGGCCCCGTGCGGATGGTAACGCTGGATTCGTTCCGCATATCGCCATATGCCGTAACCAACCGGGAATTTCAGGCGTTTGTGGAAGATACGGGCTATGTGACGGAAGCGGAGCAATTCGGCTGGTCATTTGTGTTTCATTTGCTTGTATCCGAAAAAATAAAATCCGAGGTTAAGCGTGTGCCGCAGCAAACGCCGTGGTGGTATGTGGTTGACGGCGCGTATTGGGCCAAGCCGGAAGGGCCGGATTCGACGATCGCGGACAGAATGGATCATCCTGTCGTGCATGTGTCCTGGAACGACGCGCTTGCTTTCTGCAAATGGGCGGGTATGCGTTTGCCGACGGAAGCGGAGTGGGAATATGCGGCCCGCGGCGGTCTTAAACAGCAAACGTTTCCATGGGGCAACGAACTGACGCCAAACGGAGAACACCGCTGCAATGTTTGGCAAGGAGACTTTCCGCGCGAAAATACGAGAGAGGACGGGTATCTCGGCACCGCTCCCGTTAACGCTTTTGAACCGAACGGATTCGGGTTGTATAACGTTGCCGGCAATGTGTGGGAGTGGTGCTCCGATTGGTTTTCCCCCCGGTATCACCAGGCGACCGCTTCGCGCAATCCGCATTTTGCAAAAGAAACGGGGCGCCGTTCGATGCGGGGCGGTTCCTACTTGTGCCACAGCTCCTATTGCAACCGTTACAGAGTTGCCGCGCGCACTTCCAACACGCCGGATAGTTCCGCGGGCAATCTCGGTTTTCGGGTAGCGGCGGATTTGGCGTAAACGGCTTGTAATTTCGGACAATCTTCCCGAAACTACGGAGGATATTGAGTGAAGGAAATTATTTTTCCACAATTGTTATACCACGGAACGTTGGATCTGCACCTCGAGTCATTTCAAAAACGGCTGCTCAACCATATCTATTGGCGTCCTGACAGAGATTTTGGCGCCGGTTTTTATACCACTATCTCGCTATCGCAGGCAAAGAAATGGGCATGCCAAACAGCGGAAAAATATGTCGGGATAAAGACGGCGAACCCGATTGTGTTGGCAGTGGAACTTGTGAAAGTTCCGGATGACGCGGAATATCGGCTGTTTCTGACCGAGTCGCTCAGCTGGGCGGCATTCGTTTTTGTCCACCGACAAAACACAAGGCGGGATTTCGATCCGTGCGATCGCCATCCGGAATTGCTGATCGGGCCGATGGCGGACAACAATACTGGCGCAATCGTGCAAGATGCGGTAAAATTAAATAAAGATGTGCAGTGGTTTCATGATCAAATTACGCGGACACCGGCGGGGAGGCGCCTGGACTCTTCCCGTTTGGGCAATCAGGTCGTATTTGCTTCCGAGCGGTTTGAAACTTATCTCCAATTATGCGGGCATTATGCCTTTAACGGAAGAAGGTGGCAGTATCATGACAGTGCAGGCAAGAGCGAAATTGGATCGCTATGAGCGCGGCATTTGCGAACATTTGGTCAATCAATGCGGCTATGACCGCCGTGCCGCCCGTTTGTTGGTGCTTGCTTTTCTTCCGGTGCTCAAGCTGCAAGACCGCTACGACAGTTGCCGGATGTGGGCGGAGAGGCTGGATGAAGCAAAACGCAACGGCCTTACCCCGGAGGAGTGGCTGAAGCGCATCCGTAAAATCCGCGGTGGAGCGGAAAGGGCGGAAATTTTCGTAAACGGCAAAGAACCGCGAAAAATCGTCGCGGCGAAATAACGGGCAAAGTTTTGCGTCCGCACAGGCAATCATACCTGTCCGGGCGTTTTTTTGCGCTTTTTTACGGTTGGCCTTTTTCCGGAAAGTTGCATTTCGGCAAACGAATGGGTACTCTATTTTATATTGATGATCGTGTGGGCAATAATCAAATACCAAATTGGCAAAGGGGAGACAAAATGCGCTCATCTCGCTTGATCTGGCGCGCGACGGCGCTTTTTTCCATTTTAACCGCGCTTATGTTTGCGGCCGGATTTGCCTATGCGGTAAAAGATATTTTGGCGCCGAATCAAGCCTGGCCCAAGCCGCAAAAACAGGAGCATCCGGCGCAGAATCGTTTGGCGAAAGCCGGCGAGTACAGCATCGTCGCCCTGGGCGACTCGCTCACCAAAGGAACGGGCGATGTCACCGGCAAAGGCTATGTCGGCAACACGCGCGACTTGTTGGCGAAAAAAACGGGAAAACCGGTGCGCATCTTGGCAAACCTCGGCATCAACGGCTATGAAACCGGCCAATTGCTCGACGACTTGCGCACAAAACCGAATGTGGCTTATTTGCTGAAGCAAGCAAATATAGTGCTTTTTACGATTGGCGGCAACGACTTGTTTCAGTTGGCGTTAAAAGAATTGGACCTGACAACAGCGATCGACCCGACGGCGCTGTATAACCGGATGCCGGAAGCCTTGCAGCGGATGGACGCCATTTTTGCGGCATTGGTGAAAATCAATCCGCAGGCAAAAATCATGTACATCGGGTTGTATAATCCGTTTGCCGATCTGGATGAGACAAAGAAAAGCTCCGAAGCGATCCAGAAGTGGAACGCCGATGTGTTCCAAATTGCCAATCGATATCCCAATGTGACCGTGCTGCCGACGTTTGATTTGTTCCAGACGAAGCTATCGCAATACTTGTACTCCGATCATTTTCACCCGAATGAAACGGGCTATGCGCGAATAGCCGAGCGGATCGTGCAGGATCTGCCGTGACACGCAGGCGAAAATTGAAGCAAGCTGGCGAGGGAGGTAAGCGGTATGGATGATCGTACGGAAACGGTGCTATCGGTTCAAGGGCTTTGGAAAAAGATCGGCAGAAAAATGATCATTCGCGACATTTCCTTTGAGATCGGCGCAGGCGAAATATTCGGTTTCCTCGGACCGAACGGCTCCGGCAAGACGACAACGATCCGCATGCTTGTCGGGCTTGTCAGACCGACCAAAGGAAGCGTACTGATTTGCGGCAAAGATGTACAGCGCGAACATGACGAGGCGTTGGCGCAAGTCGGTTCGATTGTGGAAAATCCGGAAATGTACAGCTTTATGTCGGGCATGGAAAACTTGCTGCATTTCGCCCGCATGCAGCCGAATGTCACATCCGAACGGATTGATGAAGTCGTGGAACTGGTGGGGCTCACGGAGCGCATCCACGACAAAGTAAAAACCTATTCTTTGGGCATGAAGCAGCGTTTGGGGCTGGCGCAGGCTTTGCTTGGCCGACCGAAGCTGTTGATTCTCGATGAGCCGACAAACGGGCTTGATCCGCAAGGAATCAAAGAGTTGCGCGATTTTATTCACCGCCTGGCGGATACGGGCATCGGCATCCTGATTTCCAGCCACTTGCTAAGTGAAGTGCAGTTGATTTGCGAACGCGTCGCGATTATCAAAAACGGCGAAGTAATCGCCATCGGCCGGGTGGACGAGCTTCTGCGGCATACCGGAACGAGAATCGTCTGGCATGTGGATGATGCGGCGAAAGCATCCGGCATCCTGCGGCAATATTGCGCAAAAAACAATTTGGAACTGCTGCCGTTCCTGGCGGATACGGATGCTCCGGTTGCGGAACATGCGGAAAAGGTGGCGGCGGAAATGGACGCGGCGCTCCTTCCGGAGATCAACGCCCGCTTTGTGCAGGCGGGAATTCGCGTATTTGCGGCGCAAGCGAAACAGCCGTCGCTGGAAGAGTTATTTTTAAACATGACGGGAGGTGACCGAATTGATTAGCCTGCTGCCGCTCATCCAGAACGAGACGTTGAAAATTTTGCGAAAAAAAAGGTTTCTCGTGATCGTATTGATTCTGGTTGTGCTCATCCCGGTGTTTACATACGCACAGCTGAAAATGGCGCAAGAGCAGCGCAAGCAATTCGGCACCGCCGATTGGCACGTAATCGTGCAGCAGAAAATTACCGATTACACAAACAGTTTGGGCAGTGCGCGCGTGCCGCAAGAGTGGAAAAATTGGCGCAAGGTGCAAATTCAGCAGTTGCAATACTACCTGGATCATGATGTCGATCCGAGCGCGCCGAACGGAGTTACGTTTGCGATCGGATTTATGAATAACGCGGTTACGTTGTTCATTCCGCTGTTGGTGCTTGCCGTCGCAAGCGACCTTGTTTCCGGCGAACGCTCATCCGGCACGATCAAGATGCTTTTGGCGCGTCCGGTGGCGCGATGGAAAGTGCTGACCGGCAAGCTGATCTCCTTGCTCATGTTTACATCGCTCATCGTGTTGTTGACCGCGGCTTTGGCCTATCTGATTTCCGGCGCGGTGTTCGGCTATGGCGGCTGGAGCATGCCCTTGTTTACCGGATTTCAGATTGCCGGTGCGGACGTGATCGATGTGAATGTGCACGCCGTGCCGGGCTGGCTTTACATGATCATGCAAGGCGGCTTGATCTGGTTCGCCGCGCTTGCGGTTGCTTGCCTGTCGTTCATGGTTACCGTGCTCGTGCGCAGCACGGCGGCCAGCATCGTCATCATGATGGCGGCGATTATCGCCGGAGGCATTCTAACGAATATGGCTTCATCGTGGAAAGCCGCCAAATATTTGTTCGTCGTGAATTTATCGCTGACCGACTATTTGCAGGGCAATTTGCCGCCGATTCCCGGCATGAGCTTGCCGTTTTCGCTGGCTGTGCTGACGATTTGGGCGTTGGCTGCGCTCTGTGTCGCTTATGCCGTTTTCCTGCGGCAAGATATTTTAAGTTGACAAATACAGGCTTCTTGCGTGTACAATCCTAAATATAGCGCAGTGATTCGTTTCTGTAACCAAATTTGCTAAGGATGTGTTGGTGTACGAATGGCCGAGCAGTTGGACTTGTTTGCTGATATGCATATTGGTGATACGCAAAAGGAATCAGACGTTCGACAGAATCATTACGGGGCGGACGACATACAGGTGTTGGAGGGGTTGACCGCCGTCAGAAAACGTCCGGGGATGTACATCGGCTCAACCGGCGCTTCCGGCCTGCACCATCTTGTCTGGGAAATTGTTGACAATGCGGTGGACGAGTACCTGGCCAAAGCTTGCAACAAAATTGAAGTGACCATTCATCGGGATCAGTCGATCACCGTCCGCGACAACGGTCGCGGTATTCCGACCGGCATGCATAAAACCGGCATCCCGACGCCGCAAGTCGTGTTTACGATGCTGCATGCCGGCGGGAAATTCGGCGGCGGCGGTTACAAAAAGTCCGGCGGTTTGCACGGCGTCGGCGCTTCGGTAACGAACGCTTTGTCCGAGTGGCTGGAAGTGGAAATTTACCGCGACGGCAAAATACATAAACAGCGCTATGAATATTGGGTGGATCAAAAAGGCAAGGAGCACGTGGGCGAACCGGTAACCGGGCTGCAAGTCGTCGGCGCGACCAACCGCACGGGCACGAAGGTGACGTTCAAACCGGATGCCAGGGTGTTCCACGGCGGCATTGCGGTCAATTATGACACGCTGTATGAGCGTTTGCAGGAAATCGCTTTTTTGAATTCCGGGCTTGCCATCCGGCTCGCCGACGAGCGGACGGGACAAGCGGAGACGTTTTTCTATGAAGGCGGAGCAAGCGAATTTGTCCGGTTCTTGAATGAAGACAAGCAAGTGTTGCACGACGTGATTCATTTTTACGCGGAAAAAGACGACATCGAAGTGGAAATCGCGCTGCAGTATAACGACGGTTATACGGAGACGATCGCGTCGTTTGTCAATTCGATCCCGACGCGCGGCGGCGGCACGCACGAAACCGGCTTTAAGACGGCGCTTACGCGGGTCATGAACGAATATGCCCGCAAAGCGGGACTGCTGAAGGAGAAAGATAAAAATCTGGAAGGTTCCGATTTGCGCGAAGGCATGATGGCGGTCGTCAACATCAAGATGAGCGACGTCGAGTTCGTCGGGCAGACGAAGGACCAATTGGGCAGCGCTTCCGCCCGCAGCGCCGTGGATGCGGTTGTCACCGAAAAGATGGCGATCTTTCTGGAAGAAAATCCGCAAGTTGCGCAAATGCTGCTGAAAAAATCGATCCAGGCGGCAAAGGCGCGCGAAGCGGCGCGCAAAGCGCGGGATGAGATCCGCACCGGCAAAAAAGGCAAGAGCGAAAGCTCGAATCTGGGCGGAAAACTGACTCCGGCGCAATCGAAAGATTATACGAAAAATGAATTGTTTATCGTCGAGGGCGACTCCGCGGGCGGTTCGGCCAAACAGGGACGCGACTCCAGGTATCAGGCGATTTTGCCGCTTAAAGGCAAGCCGATGAATCCGGAAAAAGCCAAGCTTGCGGATATTATGAAAAACGACGAATACCGGGCGATTATCGCCGCCATTGGCGCGGGCGTCGGATCGGAGTTTGCCGCGGAGGAAGCCAACTACGCCAAGATCATCATCATGACCGATGCCGATATGGACGGCGCGCATATCCAGGTTTTGCTATTGACGTTTTTCTACCGCTACATGAAAGCGTTGATCGATGCGGGATGCGTCTATATCGCCAAGCCGCCGCTTTATAAAGTGAGCAAAAAATCGGGCAAGGCGGAAACGATCCGCTATGCCTATAGCGATGAAGAGTTGGAAGCCATGTTGCAAGAAGTCGGCAAAGGCGCGGAAATTCAACGCTACAAAGGCTTGGGCGAAATGAACCCCGAACAATTGTGGGAAACGACGATGGATCCTGCGCGCCGCACCCTTTTGCAGGTGCAGATCGAAGACGCCGCGAAGGCGGAACGCCGGATATCGACCCTGATGGGCGATAAAGTGGACCCGCGCAAACGGTGGATTATCGACAATGTGGACTTTACGGAAATAACGGACTAACGAGAAATCTGGAAAGGTGATGCTAGATGGCAAAACCGGAACAACTTTTGCCCGCGCTGCTGGAAGAGGTGGTTGGCGACCGCTTCGGCAAATATTCGAAATACATTATTCAGGATCGCGCGATTCCCGATGTTCGCGATGGGTTGAAGCCGGTTCAGCGCCGCATTTTGTTTGCGATGCACGAAGCGGGCAACACGGCGGACAAGCCTTTCCGCAAGTCGGCCAAAACGGTCGGCGACGTGATGGGCAATTACCACCCCCATGGCGACGCTTCCATCTATGAAGGCATGGTGCGGATGGCGCAGCCGTGGAAAATGGCGCATGCGTTGATCGACGGGCACGGCAACTGGGGCTCGCTGGATGACGATCCGCCCGCCGCAATGCGTTACACGGAAGCGCGGCTTGCGCCGATCGCCGCCGAACTGTTGAAAGATATCGACAAGAAGACGGTGCTGTTTCGCGACAATTTCGACAATACGCTCAAGGAGCCGGTCGTGTTGCCGTCGCGTTTTCCCAACCTGTTGGTCAACGGGGTAAGCGGCATCTCCTCCGGTTTTGCCACGGAAATTCCGCCGCACAATCTGCGCGAAGCGATTGACGCCTGCATCGCGCTGATCGACAATCCCGAACTTTCGCTGCCAGACATCATGAAGGTGCTAAAAGGCCCGGATTTTCCGACCGGCGGTATCATCATGGGCGAGGAAGGCATCCGCGAAGCGTACGAAACCGGAAAAGGCCGCATCCATATCAGGGCGAAAACGGCGATCGAAGAAATGCGGGGCGGCCGGCAGCAAATCGTGATTACGGAAATTCCGTATGGGGTCGTCAAGGCAAAGCTCGTGACCGCAATGGAGACTATCCGCCTGGAAAAGAAAGTGGACGGCATTGCCGAAGTGCGCGACGAAAGCGGGCGGGACGGCCTGCGCATTGTGGTCGAACTGAAAAAAGACGCGGATGCGCAAAGCATTTTAAACTATTTGCTGAAAAAGACGGATTTGCAGATCACCTACAATTTCAACATGGTTGCCATTGTCAATAAGGCGCCGCGGCAATTGGGACTGAAACCGATGCTTCAGGCGTACGTCGACCATCAGCGGGAAGTGGTCGCCAACCGCTCACGGTTTGAACTGGAAAAAGCGGAAGACCGGGCGCATGTTTTGGAAGGTCTGATCAAGGCGTTATCCATTCTGGATGAAGTCATCGCCGTTATTAAGGCGTCGAAAAACCGCCAGGACGCGCAAAACAATTTGGTGGCGAAATTCCATTTTACCGAACGGCAGGCGGACGCGATTCTGGTTTTGCAATTGTACCGTTTGACCAATCTCGAAATCACGTCGCTGGAAAAGGAAATGGAACAATTGCGCAGGCGCATCAGCCAGTTGCGCGCGATTTTGTCCGACGAGAAAAAATTGTTGGGCGTCATCAAGAACGAATTGTTGGAAATCCGGCAAAAATACGGTTTGGATCGCCGCTCGCTCATTCAGGGGGAAGTCGAGGAGTTGAAAGTCAACCTGGAGGTGATCGTGACCCCGGAGGATGTGTTGGTGACGCTCACCGAGGAAGGCTATATCAAGCGAACAAGCAAACTTTCCTTTACCCGCTCGGGCGGCGAAATCGAGCATGCCGGGCTTAAAGAGGGCGATTTCATCAGGCATCTGATGGAAGTCAACACGATTGACAACCTCTTGATCTTTACGCAAAAAGGGCAGTATTTTCAGCTGCCGGTGCACCAAATTCCCGAATTCAAATGGAAGGACGCGGGCACGGCGATCGTCAATGTCATCCCGATTCCCAAAGACGACCGGATTGTAAACGTGCTACCCGTAAAAGATTTTCACGCCGACACGCATCTTTTGTTTGTGACGAAACGCGGCCAGGTAAAACGGACGGAACTGAAAGAGTACATGACAACGCGCTTGATCAGCATCGCCGCGGTAAAGCTGGCTGATGGCGACGAAGTGATTGCCGTCTTGGCGAGCGATCATGCGAAAGAATTGCTGCTTGTGACGGCTCTCGGCATGAGCATCCGGTTCAAGGAGAACGAAGTCAGCGCAATGGGGCGCATTGCCGGAGGCGTTCGCGGCATCCAGTTGAAAGACGGCGACGAAGTCGTTTCCGCTCTGCTCGTGGATGGCGATGAAGGCGAAATTTTGGTTATTTCCGAAAAAGGCTATGCGAAGCGGTCGCTGCTCCTTGATTACACGGTGCAGGGACGCGGCGGCAAAGGCCTTGCGACCTTCGAATTTAAAGAAGGTAAACGGGTGAAGCCGAACGGCAGCAGGCTGGTTAAAGCGTTTTACGTCAAAGAGGCTTATGAACTGAAAGCGGTGCTGACTTCGGGAAATAATCAATCGTTTTCGACCGAACAAATCGATATCGATGACCGCAAATCGCCGGGCAAGGCGAAAATTTCCGTCGGCAAAGATGATGAAATTGTGGATATCGTTCCGCTGCCGCATGAGTTTGGTTATTGAACATGGCGAAATGGGAAAGGATGAATGGGCATGCCGATTATTGATATGCCGTTGGAGAAACTGTTGCATTATGAAGGATTAAACCCGAAGCCGGATGATTTTGACGACTACTGGAACAAGGCTTTGCAGGAAATGCATGCGGTTGATCCGCAAGTGGAATTGGTTCCTAGCGATTTTCAAATTCCGCATACGGAATGCTTTGATTTGTATTTTACCGGAGTGAGAGGCGCCCGTATTCATGCGAAATATGCGCGGCCCAAAGGGCAACATGCTCCACATCCCGCCATTTTGCAATTTCATGGTTATTCCGGCAATTCCGGAGATTGGGCGGACAAACTGAGCTTTACTTCGATCGGTTATGCGATCGCCGCATTGGATTGCCGCGGTCAAGGCGGATTGTCGGAAGACGTGGGCGGCGTGAAAGGCACGACGCTGCGCGGGCACATTGTGCGTGGGCTGGACGATCATCCGGACAAATTGCTGTTTCGCGATATTTTTCTGGATACGGCACAACTGGCCAAAATCGTGATGGGATTTCCGGAAGTGGATCCGGATCGCGTCGGCGCGTTCGGCGCTTCGCAGGGAGGCGGATTGACGCTAGCCTGCGCGGCGTTGGAGCCCCGCATCAAGCGTTTGGCGCCGATTTATCCGTTTTTGTGCGATTATCGGCGGGTTTGGGAAATGGATCTGGCGAAAGACGCCTATGAAGAACTGAAAGATTTTTTCCGCAGGCATGACCCGCAGCACAAGCGGGAAGAGGAAATTTTCCGCAGGCTGGGTTATATCGACGTTCAGCATTTGGCCGGGCGGATACAGGGAGAAGTATTGTTTAGCGTCGGTCTCATGGATACCATATGTCCGCCTTCCACCCAATTTGCCGCGTTCAACAAAATAAAAGCCAAGAAAACTTTGGAGATTTACCCCGATTTTACGCACGAGAATTTGCCGGGCATACAGGATAAAATCATACAGTTTATGCTCGGGTTGTAATTCGCCGCCCCGACAGGGAGGGATACGGGATGTATACGGATGAGTTCGCCAAACTGTGGACGAAGCTTTCCAAAGATTTGAAAGCGCATATGGAACAGCACCTGGCGCCTTCGTTAACGGAAGGCCAATTGCATGTGCTGGAATTTTTGCGCGGTTTCGATCGGGTGAAAACATCGGATTTTATCGACTATTTGGCGACGACGCCGGCAGCGGTGACGACGATTTTGGATCGCATGGAAAAAGGCGGCCTGATCAGGAGGGAAAGAGACAGCGCAGATCGGCGAATCGTCTGGGTCCATATGACGGAAAAGGGCAAAGAAGAAACCGCCCGCGGCGGGAAAATCAGGGAAGAGTTTCTCGCCGCCCACCTGGGCAGGCTGTCCGCGCACAATCAACAATTGCTTATTTATTTGCTGGGGAAAATAACGAACGACCCCTCTCAATCGCACTGATTTGTTCGTTCATTTCCCGCAAATACCGATTCAGCCTGGCCAAATCTTTCGCCTGCAAGTACGGATCGTCTTTGTAGGCCAACGCCGCTTCCATCGGCAGCACGCGAAATTGCAATTTGCCGTTTTCCCGGTACCGCTGCACGTAAGTCGGCTTGTACTCCACTCCGGTAATTTCCGTTATGTTTTCCGGCATCATTTTCCGGACGTGTACTGCAAATATGACTCCCGTGTCGGTCGGCGCATGCAGCGCGTTCGTGCGGTCCTGGTCGGATATAAAATTGCCGAGCGAATAAATCACGACGCCGGTGCGTTTTCGTCCCGCAGCGTCGGTTGCATTCAAAAGCTCATACGGCTGCACGACGTGCGGATGGCTGCCCAAAATGATATCGGCGCCTGATAAAAACAGCTCGTGCGCCAATTTTTTTTGCAAATCGTTCGGCTGCAAATGATATTCGTCGCCAAAATGAACGGCAACCGTCACCAAATCGGCGCCGTTTCGTTTTTCCCGCGCTATGTCCGCCTTCATTTTTTCTTCGTCGATCAACGGCACCAGATAAGGTTTGCCCTTGGGTATCGGGATGCCGTTCGTTCCGTACGTATAAGCCAAAAATGCCATCGAAATGCCGTTTTTGCTCACGATAACCGATTGCTCGGCATCTTCGGGCGAGGCGGCGACGCCTTTTTCCACCAGTCCGCGCGCGCGCAAGTTGGCGATCGTGCGCAAAATTCCGTATTCGCGCCGGTCGAGGGAGTGGTTGTTCGCGGTGGTAATGACGTTGAACCCGGCGTCTTTCAATGCGTCCGCCAGCTCCGGCGGCGCGTTGAATTCGGGATATCCGGTATACCCGCGCGGATCGTGATCCGCCAAAGGCGTTTCCAGATTCCCCGTGACCCAATCCCCTTTCGCCAATTCATCTTTTACTTTCGCAAAAAAATGCGTGAAATTGTAAGTCTTTGTGGCGGCATCATATCCGGCTTGCGTTTCCCGACTATGCATCATGATGTCCCCGACGGCAATGAGAGTCGCTTCCAGGCTATAGGGCGATGGTTGCGGAGCAGGCGTCGCCGTTGCGGCAGGCGTTGCGGATGCGGCAAAGGGTGGCGAAACGCCGGGTTGCGCCGCTTGATTGCGGTCTTGTTGCGCTTCCTGACAGGAGGCAAGCATTAGACCTGCCGAAAGCAGCAGCAGCGCCGCCAGACGCGGAAATGGCGACCGTTCTCCCAAAACGGTTTTGCTTCGCATCGGTTCTCCTCTCTTATCGATCAAAATGAATGCAATTCCCACATTCGCCATGGCCATTCGGCGGGAGGGAAGGAATGAAATTCCATCATTTCGTCGCGGGTCGGGTGGGGGAAACGAAGCTGATGCGACCAGAGCGCAAGCTGTTCACCGGGTTTGTTCACGCTGGCGCCGTATTTTTGATCTCCGTACAAAGGGCATCCGATTGCCTGAAATTGCACGCGAATTTGATGGGGACGCCCCGTTAGCAAACGGATCCGCACCAGGCATAAGTTATCCCGAAAAGCAAGCATCTCATATTCCAGAGAAGCTTCTTTCGCGCCGGCAACGTCGGCGGCGACAACGCTTACCGTATTGGTCCGTTCGTTTTTGCGCAAATGATGGATGAGCCTGGCTGATTTTTTTGCCGGTATGCCGCGCAGCACAGCCAGGTAGGTTTTGCCGAATTTGCGGGCGCGAATGCATTCGGACAGGCGCGAGGCGGCTTTTGACGTCCTGGCGAATACCATCGCGCCGCCGACCGGCCGATCCAGGCGGTGCACCAACCCCAAAAACACATTCCCGGGCTTGTTGTACCGTATTTTCAAGTCTTGTTTCAAGATTGTCAGTAAATCGGGATCGCCGCTTTTGTCTTCCTGCGTCGGCATATTGACCGGTTTTTCCACAACCAGCAAATGATTGTCTTCGTATAAAATGGGCGTGCGGCAGGACGGATGCTTCATGATCAATGTTATGCCTCCCATCGCGCCGATGCGCCGGCGGGCAGCACGAGTCCGCTCGCGGTGACGGGCAGCCCGATTTCGTCCGCAACCACTTTTCCGCCCCGATTTTTTCCGATGGTCATCGTCATGATATTTTTCAGCACGGATGCGGATAGTCCGGTTGTATAGGAGTTAATGAGGAAAAACAGCGGATTATCGGACAACACATGCAAACAGGATGCCGTAAAATCGTATAAACTGGCTTCGAGCTTCCATGTTTCTCCGCCCGGACCCCTGCCGAACGAAGGCGGGTCCATAATGATCGCGTCGTATTTTCGGCCGCGCCGTTGTTCGCGAGCGACAAATTTGAACACGTCATCGGTAATAAACCGCACGGTACGGTGTTCCAATCCGGAAAGTTGAATATTTTCCTTCGCCCACTGCACCATGCCCTTTGCCGCGTCGACATGGCATACGTCCGCTCCGGCCGCGGCGGCGGCCACCGTTGCTCCCCCGGTATACGCAAACAAATTCAGAACGCTGATAGGGCGGTTCGCGCCCGCGATTTTTTCCATAATCCAGCGCCAATTGACGGCCTGCTCGGGAAACAGCCCCGTATGCTTGAAATTGGTCGGCCGGATATAAAAACGGCATGATTTGCCGTAGCTGATCGTCCAACGTTCCGGCAGCTTGCTGTTGAACTGCCAGCAGCCGCCTCCCGATGAACTGCGGTGATAGTGCGCGGCACATTGATTCCAACGTTGTTCATTCAACGTTGGCGGCCATATCACCTGCGGGTCGGGCCGGCGCAATATGATGTCGCGCCAACGCTCCAATTTTTCGCCGTGTCCGGTATCCAGCACTTCATAATCTTGCCAATCGTCTGCAATAAACATCCAAATAATTCCTTTCTTAACGAACGCTCTTCCCACCTATTCTACAACATCCGACAGCAGAATATAAGTGCGGAAATTTCATAAGAACCCGCGCAATCGCCCATGCTAATAAAAAAACATCCGGGGCGGCAGATGAACGGAGAAATCTTGATTATCGAAGACGAGCAAAAAATAGCCCGCGTGATCCAGTTGGAACTTGAACATGAAGGGTACCGGGCACGGCACGCGGCCGACGGGATTGCAGGCATGGCGTTGGCCACAAACGAACCGTGGGATTTGATCATCCTGGATATATTGTTGCCGGGAAAAAACGGGTTGGAAGTATTGGCCGAGATCAGGCGGCGCGATGCGATGGTGCCGGTGCTTTTGCTTACGGCGTTGTCAACGGTGCAAGACAAGGTGGCCGGCCTGGATCTTGGCGCCAACGATTATATCGCCAAGCCGTTTTCCATGGAAGAATTGCTGGCCAGGGTGCGCGGTTTGCTGCGCGTAACCAGTTTGGTAAAAGAGCAGGCGCGCGCGGAACCGGAAGAAGTGTTGACCGCCGGCGATTTGACCGTAAATGTCGCGGCGAAAACAGTGGTCAGGCGAGGAAAATCGATCGAACTGACGCCCCGCGAATTTGACCTGCTGCTTTTTTTGCTGCGCAATAAAAACAAAGTGCTGTCCAGGGAACAAATCCTTTCCGAAGTATGGGGATATGATTTTATCGGCGACACGAATCTTGTTGATGTGTATATCCGCTATTTGCGCAAAAAGGTGGAAAAAGGTTTTGGCAATCCGCTGATCCGCACGCGCAGGGGGTTGGGATATTGTTTGGTCGAGCCAAAGCGATGAGTCTGAAAACAAGGCTTGTATTGTTGTCGACCGTCTGGCTGATCTTCGTCTTGCTTTTGTTCAATATGTTCACTTACTTCTTTGTTGTGCGTATCACGACAAGAAGCGAGATTCAACTTTTATGGAAAAAGGCCGCAACCATTACCGAAAAACCGGAAATATGGGACCCTCATAAGTGGAGCAACGCCAACTTGTTGGACGAATATCTCGTGCCTGGCGAGTTGATCCGCATCATTGGCCCTGACAATAAGGTAAAAGCGCAGGCCGTTTCCGCCGACGTCTTGCTGCGGCAGCCGGTTGCATTTCGGAACGACATCCATTCGTTTGTGGCGAACAACGGGAAAAACAGAATGGTGTTTGTGCAAATGCCGCTTTTTTCCGGGCAAGAGCAAATAGGCATGCTGGAAATCGGCCATGTGCTGGATTTGCTTGACGATTATTTAAGCGTTTTGGTAACGGCGCTCACGATTACAACCGGCGGAGCCGTCATTCTTTCCCTGTTGGGCGGCTTTTTTTACACCCGCTTTTTGTTCCATCCGATCACCCGCTTGGCCGATACGATGAAGGCGATTCAAACAAGCGGCGTTTTCCGGCATTTTGATCTGGAACGCTTGCCGCAATCCGACGACATCCGAAAGTTGGGCGATACGTTCAACCGCATGATGGACTCGTTGGAAAAAAATTTTGAACAGCAAAAGCGCTTTGTCGCCGACGCTTCCCACGAATTGAGAACGCCGCTGACCGTGATTGAAAGTTACGCCAGCATTTTGCAGCGGTGGGCGGCAAGCGATCCCGCGCTGCGCGAGGAAGCGGTGGACGCCATCTATAAAGAAGCGATCCATTTGAAAAATCTTGTTTCGTCATTAATGCAAACAGCCGAATCTGAGGCGGTTCAGCGGATGAAATGGACAAAAGTGGATTTGACGGACATGCTGACGGATGTGGTTCGCCATATGCGCCGTTCCTTTCATCGCGAAATTGAATTTCGCCATGACGACACGCCGATTGTGCTGGAAGCCGACGCGGGAAAAATCAAGCAGCTCGCGATCATTTTGCTGGACAACGCGATCAAATACAGCCGCCGCAAAATTCGCATGCATTTGCATCAACATGACGATGTTGCCGAGCTTAGCGTACTGGATATGGGAATCGGCATACCCGCCGACCGCATCCCGTATTTGTTTGATCGTTTTTACCGGGTGGATCAGGCGAGAAGCCGCAAAACGGGCGGGGTCGGGTTGGGGCTCGCAATTGCGCAAAATATCGTAAAGTCGCACGGCGGTTCCATTCATGTGAAAAGCAAAACAGGCAGAGGGACCAAAATCCTGGTCCGCCTTCCTTTACGCCGTACGGTTGTTTGATCAAAAAAATTTCCACCTAAAAGCGAAAAAATTTCAACTTGCTATTTTTTTAACGTTTTCTTAAAATAGGGACAAATTCCCAAATTATTTTTCTGCATGCTTACTCCAAGCTTTTTCTACTCCCGGGTTTTTCTTTCCTCACTTGCAACACGATCCTTAATGTTCCTGCCAAACATGAAAAAAAACCGTAAAGGAGGTGCTTTGTTTTTAGGCTTCTTCACTTTTTTGCCGACTTTTTTAAGTGAAAATTTGAATGGAGGGAATTCAAGTCATGAACCAAAACAGAATATCGTGGAAAAGGTTGGGCGTAGCCCTGCTTTTATTTGTGCTCGTTTTTTCCGGATATGCCGGAGTGATTCCGCAAAGCGCGCAGAAGGCGCATGCCGCCGCCGCATCGTACAATTATGCCGAAGCTTTGCAGAAAGCGATTTATTTTTACGAGGAGCAGCGTTCCGGCAAATTGCCGAGCAATAACCGCGTAGAGTGGCGCGGCGATTCCGGCCTGAATGATGGCGCGGATGTTGGAGTTGACTTGACAGGCGGATGGTATGATGCGGGCGATCATGTCAAATTCGGTTTGCCGATGGCCGCATCGGCGACGATGCTGGCATGGTCGGTCTATGAATACCGCGATGCCTATGTGCAATCGGGGCAATTGGAAAACATTCTGGAAAATATTAAATGGGCGACGGATTATTTTATCAAAGCACACACGGCGCCGAACGAGCTTTGGGTGCAAGTGGGCGACGGGAATTTGGATCACAGTTGGTGGGGGCCCGCGGAAGTGATGCAAATGGCGCGCCCCGCCTATAAAGTGGACGCAAGCTGTCCGGGCTCCGATGTTGCGGGCGAAACAGCGGCGGCCCTCGCGGCATCCTCGATCATTTTCAAACAAACCGATCCGGCATACTCCGCCACGCTTTTGGCGCACGCCAAACAATTGTACACCTTTGCCGATACGTACCGGGGAAAATATTCCGATTGCGTTACCCAGGTTCAGTCTTTTTACAATTCGTGGAGCGGGTATGCCGACGAATTGACCTGGGGCGCAGTCTGGTTGTATTTGGCAACGAATGACCAGGCCTATCTCGATAAGGCGGTCGCTTCCACCGCGGCCTGGGGCACGGAGGGGCAAACGCCGTATTGGGGCTACAAATGGACGCACGCCTGGGACGACAAGCATTACGGGGCGCAATTGCTGTTGGCCCGCATCACGGGCGATCCGAAATTCATCGAATCGACCGAACGAAATCTGGATTACTGGACTTCAGGCACGAAAGAGACCGGCGAAAGAATCCAATATACGCCGGGAGGTTTGGCGTGGCTGGATTCGTGGGGTTCTTTGCGCTACGCCATGAACGAATCGTTCCTGGCATTCGTTTATGCGGACTTTGTGGAAAGCAAAGACGCGGCCAAGGCGAAAAAGTATCGCGATTTTGCCGTCAGCCAAGTTTTGTACGCCCTTGGCGACAATCCGCGCAACAGCAGTTATATGATCGGCTTCGGCAACAACCCGCCGCAGCATCCGCATCACCGCACTTCGCACGGCTCATGGGCGGACAGCCAGACGGTGCCGGCCAATCATCGGCATATTTTGTACGGCGCCTTGGTTGGCGGTCCGAATTCTTCCGATGGATACAACGACTCGATCGGCGATTATGTAAGCAATGAAGTGGCAACGGATTACAATGCCGCGTTTACCGGCGATCTCGCCAAGATGTTCAGCCTTTTTGGCGCGGGGCAAAAGCCGCTTGAAAATTTCCCGCAGCCGGAAACGCGCGAGGATGAAATGTTTGTGGAAGCGGGATTAAACAGTTCGGGCGCCACTTATACGGAAATCAAAGCGCTTTTGAACAACCGGTCCGGATGGCCGGCGCGAATGGGGGACAAGCTCTCGTTCAAATATTTCGTTGATCTCTCGGAAGTCTATGCCGCCGGATACACGGTCAACGATATCAAAGTAACGACGAACTATAACGAAGGAGCGACCGTGTCGCCGCTCATTGCCTATGACGAAGCCAAACATATTTATTACTCCCTGATCGATTTTACCGGCACGAAAATTTATCCCGGCGGACAATCCGCTTACAAAAAAGAAATTCAATTCCGTTTCAGCGCGCCTTCAGGCACAACATTCTGGGATCCGACCAACGATTATTCGTATCAGGGCATCGGGACATCCAGCGCGCTAGTCAAAACGGTCTATATGCCTGTGTACGATGCCGGAATAAAGGTATTCGGCAATGAACCCGGCACGGATACGACGCCGACGCCCACACCTACACCGACGGCAACTCCCACGCCAACTCCGACAGTAACGCCTACGCCAACGCCAACTCCTACGCCTACACCGACTGTAACACCGACACCTACGCCTACGCCAACCGTTACGCCGACTTCAACGGCCAACGCCGTTTTGCAAGTCGAATACCGGGTGGGCGATGCAAGCGCGACCGACAACCAGATGAAGCCGCAGATGCGCATCGTCAATAACGGTACAAGCGCGGTTCCGCTTAGCAGCTTAACGATCCGCTACTGGTATACGAAGGGGCAAAACCAGGCGGAAGAATACCATTGCGATTATGCC
>DASVDB010000085.1 GCA_036381315.1 Bacilli bacterium
ATTCTCGTATAATACCAAAGAGGAGGTGAGCCGGATGTCCGATATTCTGGATCGTGTGAAGAAAATCGTCGTGGACCGTTTAGGTGTCGACGAAGCGGAAGTCACCCCTGAAGCATCTTTCAAAGATGATCTGGGCGCGGATTCGCTGGATGTCGTTGAACTGGTTATGGAACTTGAGGATGAATTCGACATGGAAATCTCCGATGAAGACGCCGAAAAGATTACGACTGTGGGAGAAGTAGTTGAGTACATAAAAAAAACACAAGCGTAACTAAGGTGAAGTCCCGTTTTAACATGTGAAACGGGACTATTCGTCGTTTATCTGCATTGATGCTGCTTACCGTATAGAGGTGGTTGTATGAAAAACAGAGTAGTCATCACAGGCTTGGGTGTCATTACGGCACTGGGTTGCGACCAAAAAACGTTTTGGAACAATCTGATGAACGGAAAGTCAGGTGTCAGCCTGATCGAAGCATTTGACGCCAGCGAATATACAACTCGGATAGCCGCATCGATTAAGGATTTTGACCCCGAAAAGTACATGGACAGACGCGACGCCCGCCGTATGGACCGCTTTGTGCAATTTGCGGTCGCTGCGAGCAAATTGGCGTTGGAGGACGCAAAATTAGATATTTCAAAGATGGAAAACCCCGACCGTGCCGGCGTTTATGTCGGCTCCGGCATCGGCGGATTAAGCACTTGGGAAGACCAGCACAGCATTTTGCTGGAGAAAGGGCCGAAGCGGGTGAGCCCGTTTTTCATTCCGATGATGATCGCCAATATGGCGTCGGGACAAATCTCCATTTTGACGGGCGCAAAAGGCCCCAACAGCACGGCGGTTACCGCCTGCGCCACGGGCACGCACACGATCGGCGATTCGCTGCGGCTGATCCAGCACGGCGAAGCCGATGTGATGATTTGCGGCGGCGCGGAAGCGACAATCCGCCCCACCGGCGTTGCCGGGTTTTGCGCGCTCAGGGCGATGTCCACGCGGAATGACGAGCCGGAAAAAGCCAGCCGCCCGTTTGACCTCAACCGCGACGGGTTTGTGATGGCGGAAGGCTCCGGCATTCTCATTCTGGAGTCGCTCGAGCATGCGCAAGCACGCGGTGCGCATATTTATGCGGAATTGATCGGGTACGGGATGAGCGGCGACGCCTTCCATATCACCGACCCGGATCCCGACGGCGCCATGCGCAGCATGAACAGAGCGCTTAAGGACGCGGGAATTGCTCCGGAGGCGGTCGATTATATTAATGCGCACGGCACCTCGACGCCGCCGGGAGACAAATCGGAAACGATCGCGGTGAAGAAAACATTCGGCGAGCATGCCTATAAGCTGGCCATCTCTTCGACCAAATCGATGACCGGTCACCTGCTGGGCGCCGCCGGCGGCGTGGAAGCGGTCATTTGCGCGCTTACGATCAAAAACGGCGTAATTCCGCCAACGATCAACCTGGAAACGCCCGATCCGGAATGCGATCTTGATTATGTGCCCAACGTCGCCCGCAAGGCCGACGTCAATGTGGTCATGTCCAATTCGTTCGGATTTGGCGGGCACAATGCCACGATCATTATGAAGCGGTTTGAAGAATAAGCATGAAGACCAATGCGAACCGGAATTTCAAGGAACTGCAAAACAACCTCGGCCTTGTTTTTAATAATCAGCATTTATTAAGGCAAGCATTTACTCATGCTTCGTATATGAATGAGCATCGCATGGGGGCGCATCAGGATAATGAGCGCCTGGAATTTTTGGGCGATGCGGTGTTGGAATTGGCTGTTTCCGAGTATTTATACCACAGCTATCCGAATCGTCCGGAAGGCGAACTGACCAAACTGCGGGCGTCGATTGTGTGCGAGCCTTCCTTGTTCAGGTTCGCGCAGGATTTGCGGTTTGGCGATTACATTTTGCTCGGCAAAGGCGAAGAACTGACCGGAGGCCGCACGCGGCCGGCGCTGCTCGCGGATGTGTTTGAAGCGTTTGTCGGCGCTTTGTTTTTGGACCAGGGGATGCCGGCTGTCAAACAGTTTCTGAAAGCGAGCATGTTTCCCAAATTGTCCGAATTGCAGATCATCGATTTTAAAACGCGGTTGCAGGAATATGCGCAGCATCACAATTTGGGGCAACTGGAGTATCGCGTAGTTGACGAACAAGGGCCGGCGCATGAAAAACATTTTATCTCGGAAGTAGTGATGGAAGGGCGCGTGCTCGGACAGGGGGACGGCCGTTCCAAAAAGGAGTCGGAACAGAATGCGGCGGCGCAGGCGCTTGCCAAGCTTGACCCGCAATTTTCCGAGAAATTGTGAACTCCTTCGTTTGCATAGGAAAAAGGAGCAAAGCGGCGCAAAATTGTCTTTGCTCCTTTTCTGTATGCTACAATAGGGCGTGAGGTGAATATACATTGTTCTTGAAGCGTATCGAACTTTCGGGTTTCAAATCGTTTGCGGATAAAACGGAATTGGAATTTGTCAGCGGCATCACTGCGGTAGTGGGCCCAAACGGCAGCGGAAAAAGCAATATATCGGACGCCATCCGCTGGGTGTTGGGCGAACAAAGCGCCAAATCGCTGCGCGGCGGAAAAATGGAAGACGTTATTTTTGCTGGCAGTGTATCGCGCAAACCGGTCAACTATAGCGAAGTGTCCCTGACATTGGAAAATTCGGACAACGCTTTGCCGCTTGATTTTGCTGAGGTCACGGTAACAAGACGCATTAACCGCAACGGGGACAGTGAATATTTCATCAACAAACAGCCTTGCCGGCTAAAAGACATCACCGAATTGTTTATGGATACGGGAATCGGCAAAGAAGCGTATTCCATTATCGGCCAAGGCCGGATTGAAGAAATTTTAAGCACGCGCTCCGAGGATCGGCGGGCGATTTTTGAAGAGGCTTCCGGCATTGTAAAATACAAGTCCCGCAAAAAAGAAGCGCAAAAACGGCTGGATGAGACGGAAGCCAATCTGCTGCGGATCCACGATTTGATAAGCGAGTTGGAAGTTCAAATTGAGCCGCTTCGGGAGCAGGCGGAAAAAGCGAATACATACAAGGAATTGCGCGAAGAACTAAAAGCGCGGGAAATATCCCTGTACGTCCATCAGATCGAAGAGCTGCACCGGACGTGGAAAGAGACGGGGGATAAACTGCAAGAGCTGCAGGACAGGCAGGCGGCGCTTGCGGCAGTTGTCGGCGCGCATGATGCCGATTTGGAACAGCACCGTATGGAGGCAAGACGCCTGGAAAACGAGCTCGAACAGTTGCAGACGTCACTGCTTCGTTTAAGCGAAGAGGCGGAAAAATGCGAAGGTTTCGGCGAAGTATTGAAGGAACGGCGCAAAAATTTGGAAGGCAACATAAAAGCGCTCGGCCAGGCGGCGGAAACGCAATCTTTGCGCAAAGCCGCGCAAGAAGCGGAACTGGCGCAGGCCAATGAGCAGCTTCAGCTAGCGTTGGGCGAACTTGCGCAAATTGCGCAAGCGCTTCAGGCGGAAGAAGCGCAGCTTGCCGGCGTGCATGAGGAGGCGGGCACGGAACGTGAGGAGCAGCTCAAAGCGGAGCTGTTTGAAATCTTGAGCAAAATTGCCCAGACGAGAAACGAGATCCGCTATTGCGAACAGCAAATGGAAACATCCGCGCGGCGCAAGGCGAAATCGGCGGAAGAACGGCAGCGGATCGAGCTCGAGTTGAAAGAGCTTGCGGCGACAATGCGTACGCAGGAAGAGCGCATTGCCGAAGCGGCGCGAACCATCGAGGCGGTCAGAGAACAATTTTTGGCAAAAAGCAAGCTGGTTAAAGAGAAAGAGAAGCTGCTCGAAGAGGCGCAGTTTACCGCACGCAAATGGGAACAAAAAATCGGCGCCCTGACCTCGCGCCGCGACACGCTCGTGGAAATGCAGCATGATTTTGAAGGGTATGCGCACGGCGTGCGCGAAATATTGAAATCCCGGGAAAAACAGAACGGATTGCGCGGTATACACGGAGCGGTTGCGGAACTCGTCAAAGTGCCGGAGACGGTGGAAGCCGCGATGGAAACCGCATTGGGCGGCGCGTTGCAGCATATCGTCATGAGCGA
This sequence comes from Bacilli bacterium, assembly GCA_036381315.1. NCBI lineage: Bacteria > Bacillati > Bacillota > Bacilli > Bacilli bacterium. The sequence goes on from DASVDB010000085.1 coordinate 4,076, forward strand.
CGAAGCGTCGGCCCGGGCGGCGATTGCCTATTTGAAAGAGCGCCAATTGGGCAGGGCGACCTTTTTGCCGCTTGATGTCATTCAGGAACGAACCATTTCCGCGGGCGAACGCAATGCCTGCGCGGCAATTCCGGGCTTTGTCGGCGTAGCCGTCGAACTGGTGGCTTTCAGGCAAGAATATACGCCGATCTTCCGCAATTTGCTTGGCAATGTTCTGGTAGCCGACAATTTGGAACATGCGAACCGCATTGCCGCCGCTTGCAAATATCGCTACCGCGTCGTCACCCTGGATGGCGACGTCGTGCATGCCGGCGGCTCAATGACAGGCGGCAGCCGGCAGAAAAAATCGGCCAGCTTGCTTGGCAGACAAAGGCTGATCGAACAGTTGACGGAAGAAATTGCCTCTGCGCACAAGCAGCTTACGGAATTGAAGCAAAAGTCCGATCAGGTTAAAAAAGAAATCGGCGAGATGATGGGGCAGCTGGACGATCTGCGCCGCGCAGGCGAGGATCAGCGCCTTAAAGAACAGCATCTGCGCGCCGAGCTTGGCCGTTACGAAGCGGAATACAATCTGAAGGAAAAGCAAATCCATGTGTCTTCCGAAGAAGAGAAGCTTTTGCAAAATGAACAATTGTCGTTTACGGGCAAAATCACCGAACTGCAAGCTTCCCTTAAAGAATTGGAAGCGCAGGAGCGCACGCTGCAAGCGGCGATTCTGGAGGCGGAAACGGTCAGAAAGCGGAACGAATCCGCCAAGGAGGCGTTGCAATCCAGATTAACCGAACTTAAGGTGCAAAAAGCGGCGAAAGAAAGCGCGCTGCAGGCTGTTAAAGACAATATCGCCCGATTGCGGCGCGGTCTGGAAGATACGGCGCGGGAGATTGCCGAGAGCGGCCGGGCGCTTGCGCAGTATGAAGCGGACCTTAAGATGAACAGCGAAGAAATGGTCAAGCAAACGGAACGGTTGAACGAGCTTGTCCTGCAAAAACAGGAATGCACAGACGCGATCGACTTCAAACGGGCTGAACGCGCCGAATGGCTGAAGAAATTGGAATTGGAAGAAAGCAAAACGAAAGAAGAGCGGATTCAGTTAAGGCAAGTTGAAGAAGCGATGCATCAAACCGAAGTGCGTGTAAACAGGCTCGATGTGGAACTGGATAATTTGCTTGCGAAACTGTCCGAGGAATATGAGCTGAGCTACGAACTGGCCAGGCAAAAATTTCCGCCGCCAGAAGATATTTCGGGCACGCAAAATGCAGTGCGCGAGTTGAAAAAACAAATCGCCCAACTTGGCGAAGTGAATCTCGGCGCGATCGACGAATACGCCCGGGTCAGCGAAAGATTCCGGTTTTTGAGCGAGCAAAGGCAGGACTTGATCGAGGCCAAGACGACGCTGTATCAAGTGATTAACGAAATCGACGGAGAAATGTCAAAACGGTTTTGGGAAACGTTTGAAGCGATCAGGTCGCATTTTATCGTCGTATTTTCCAAACTTTTCGGCGGCGGTCGGGCGGATCTTTTGCTTACCGAACCGGAAAATCTGTTGGAGACGGGCATCGAGATTGTCGCGCAGCCTCCCGGCAAAAAACTGCAAACGCTGTCGCTGTTATCGGGCGGCGAGCGGGCGTTTACGGCCATTGCCCTGTTGTTCGCGATACTGCAAGTGAAGCCGGTGCCGTTTTGCGTGCTTGATGAAGTCGAGGCGGCGTTGGATGACGCGAACGTCACGCGGTTTGCCCAATATTTGCGGGAGTATTCGGCCGATACGCAGTTTATTGTCGTCACGCACCGCAAAGGCACGATGGAAGAAGCCGACGTGTTGTACGGCGTAACCATGGAAGACGACGGAATATCCAAACTTGTTTCGGTGCGATTGGAAGACGGGGAGCCGATCTCGGCATAGAAACCAACCGCCCGAATAGAAACCAATTACCTGATTAGAAACCAACTACCCGATTGGTTAAGGAGCGGAGAAGATGGGTTTTTTCAAAAAAATAAAAGAAAGCTTAACGGCAACGACAGATAAGTTTAAAGAGGGTTTGAGCAAAACCCGCACCGCCTTCGTTGGCCGGATGGAGGATTTGCTGTCCCGCCACAAAAAGATTGATGAGGCGTTTTATGAGGAATTGGAGGAAATTTTGATCGGGGCCGATGTCGGAGTCAATACCGTCATGGAACTGATCGATGATGTGCGCAGCGAAGTGAAAAAACAAAAGATCGAAGACGCCGGAGAACTGCGGCCGATTTTAACCGAGAAACTGATCGGTTTGCTTGCAGGCGATGAAGCAACGAACGCGCTGAAAATCGCCGATCAGGGGCTTACGGTTTATTTATTCGTTGGGGTGAACGGCGTCGGCAAGACAACTTCCATCGGGAAGCTTGCGCATCTGTTTAAAGAACAGGGAAAAAAAGTGGTTCTGGCGGCAGGCGATACGTTCCGGGCCGGGGCGATCGAGCAGTTGGAAGTGTGGGGCGAACGTGTCGGCGTGCCGGTCATTCGTCAGCAGGCGGGCGCCGATCCGGCGGCGGTGATCTTTGACGCGATTAAGGCGGCGAAAAAGCAGGATGCCGATATTCTGTTGTGCGATACGGCCGGCCGCTTGCAGAATAAAGTCAATTTGATGGAAGAGTTGAATAAAATTTATCGCGTTATTCGCCGCGAAGTTCCCGACGGCCCGCATGAAACTTTGTTGGTCGTGGATGCCACGACCGGACAGAACGCGATGAGCCAGGCCAAAATATTCGGCGAAAAAACAGGCGTCACCGGCTTGATCTTGACCAAACTGGACGGCACAGCGAAAGGCGGCATCGTGATCGCCATCCGCCGCGAGCTCAAGCTTCCGGTCAAATTCGTCGGTCTGGGCGAAAAAATGGACGATCTCGAGCCGTTCGACTCGCAGTCATACGTCAAAGCGCTGTTTGCCGGCCTGACCGAGGAAGTAACAGAATAAGTAGGGAGTGAATCGAATGTGCCCCCCTGCTTTTGCTTCGATGCAACTTTCCGAACATTTAGGATTATCCTAAAAGACGGGCAAATTGGCTTCGCACGCCGTTGGCGTCCAATGGCGTCCAATGGAGACTGATCGAGACTAATTGCTGCGAATAGCGGCCAATATATGTGATTTTTCACATTCATTTTCTTAAAATTTGGAGTTTGCGGCTCATATATGTGATTTTTCACACATATTTGTGTAAAATTTGCAAACCCATGTCAAATGTATGTGGTTTTTCATATATATTCGTCAAAAAACCGAGTTTCGCGAAAATTATGTGTGATTTTTCACTCATAATCGTACTCGGTTGCACGCTGACTGCCGGTCCGCGCATCTTCTCTGCCTGCCGCTCCTGATCCGTTCCCGCGCCATCGCCAGCATCGCGCTCAGGGTGTGCTCGCAAAGCAGCAACTTCTTCGCAAATTGTCCTGACAAGGTAAAAACCTTGACATGATCGGCCAATTTCGCTATGATAAGTCATGTGCTGTAAAGCGGTATCCCTTGACAGGGGATGATTTTATCATGACTGCCGACGTTCTGGAGAAAACGCTGCGCATCAATATGTTGTTTGACATTTACCGAACGCTTTTAACCGAAAAGCAGCAAACGTTTCTGCAGTATTATTTTTATGATGATTATTCGCTGGGCGAGATAGCCGCCGAGTTTCAGATCAGCAGACAAGCCGTGTACGAACATCTGAAGCGCGCCGAGCAGGCGCTGGAGATGTATGAAGCGAAGCTTGGGCTGCTTTCGAAGCAGGAGAAGCGTGAACATTTCTTGCGGAAAATCGGGCAGTTCGCCGCATTGATTCCGGAACACAAACGGAGCGAACTGCACGGATTGATCAAGGCGTTGCAGGAAATCGACGATTGATTCGTCTCGAGTGCATCGCAGGAAAGGAGCGACCCGATCATGGCATTTGAGGGGCTAACCGGGCGTTTGCAAAGTGTGTTCGCCAAGCTGAAAAGCAGGGGCAAGCTGACCGAAGACGATGTGAACGAGGCGCTGCGGGAAGTGCGGTTGGCTTTGTTGGAAGCGGACGTCAACTTTAAAGTGGTTAAAGACTTCATCGCGAAAGTGAAAGCGCGGGCCATCGGACAGGAAGTGTTGAAAAGCTTCACCCCCGGCATGGTCGTCGTCGACATTGTCAATAAAGAATTGACCGAATTAATGGGCGGCACGCAGAGCAAATTGGCGAAGGCGGCCAAACCGCCTACCGTCATTATGATGGCGGGGCTGCAAGGAGCCGGCAAAACGACGACGAGCGGCAAACTGGCGCGCTTTTTGCAAAAGCAAAACCACCGTCCGCTGCTCGTTGCCGCCGATATTTACCGGCCTGCCGCGATCAAGCAACTGCAAATATTGGGGGAGCAAATCAAGGCGCCGGTATTCAGCCTCGGCGACAAAGCCAAACCGGTGGAAATCGCCAAGGCGGCGCTGGCGCACGCGCAAGAAAATAATCATGACATGGTTATCATCGATACGGCGGGACGCCTGCATATCGATGAACAATTAATGGAAGAGCTTGCGGAAGTGAAAGCGGCAGTTAAGCCGGATGAAATCTTGCTCGTTGTCGACGCCATGACCGGCCAAGACGCGGTGACGGTCGCCGAAAACTTCCATAATCGCTTAAACCTGACCGGCGTCGTGCTGACAAAGCTGGACGGCGATACCCGCGGCGGCGCGGCGCTGTCCGTCAAAGCCGTGACCGGATGCCCGATCAAGTTTGCCGCTTTGGGCGAAAAAATCGATGCGCTGGAGCCTTTTCATCCCGAACGGATGGCGTCGCGCATCCTTGGCATGGGCGATATGCTGACGCTGATCGAGAAAGCGCAAGCCAATATCGACGCGGAAAAAGCCGCCGAAATGGAACGGAAATTGCGCCGGGCGGAATTTACGTTTGAAGACTTTCTGGAGCAAATGGAGCAAGTCAAGAAGCTCGGCCCGCTCGACCAGTTGCTTGATATGCTGCCCGGAATGAACAAGATGAAAGGCATAAAGGATTTAAGAGTCGACGAAAAGCAAATGGGCAGAGTGGAAGCCATCGTCAAGTCGATGACAAAAGAGGAAAAACGCAAGCCGGAAATTTTGAACGCAAGCCGCCGCAAACGGATTGCCGACGGCAGCGGCACTTCGATTCAGGACGTCAACAGACTGATCAAACAGTTTGACGATATGCGCAAAATGATGAAACAGTTTTCGGCGATGATGGGGAATAAAGGCGGAAAAGGATTGAAGGGAAAAATCGGAAAAGGCTTTAAATTTCCTTTCGGGTAAGCGATCCGCATTTCCGCACTTTGATTGGGAGGTGAAAACATGGCAGTTCGCATCCGTTTGAAACGCATGGGCGCACATAAAAGACCTTATTACCGCATTGTGGTTTCCGACTCGCGTTCACCGCGGGACGGACGCTTCATTGAGGAAATTGGAACTTATAACCCATTAAGTCAGCCGTCTGCGGTCAAAATTGACGAGGAAAAAGCGCTGAAGTGGTTGCAAACCGGCGCGCAAGCTTCCGATACCGTCCGCAGTTTGCTGAGCCAAGCGGGAATTTTAAAAAAATTCCACGAAGCACGGCAACAGAAGTAATGTTTTCAACGCCTCTTTCATAAGCTCGGCTTTTCGAAATGGCTTTTTTTGCGGAAAGCCTTCAGGAGGTATGGGCATGAAGCAGTTGATTGTCATTATTGCCAAAGCGTTGGTCGACCATCCCGAAGATGTGCAGGTCCATGAAAAAGTGGACGAGGACAATATCGTTTATGAGTTGTCCGTCAATCCCGCGGACATCGGCAAGGTAATCGGCCGCCAGGGCAGAATTGCGAAAGCGATTCGCACCGTTGTAACGTCTGCCGCCGTTAAGGAAAATAAACGAATTACGGTGGAAATCGTATCATAATGTGCGGGGAATAAGGTTAGGGGGTTTTCCCCTAACCTTTTTTTCAAAATGAATGGTTTCTTCCGAATTTCGCGATGGGGGTAATGGTTTGCCGGAAAAGTGGTTAGCCATCGGAAAAATTGTGAATACGCACGGGATCCGCGGCGAGGTAAAAGTGATAAGCAGCACGGATTTTCCGGAAATCCGTTTTGCCAAAGGAAGCAAGTTGTATATTTTTAAGGGGGCGAATTCGGCTCCCGCGGCTGAAGTGACGATTGCGCATGCCCGCAGCCACAAAAATTTTTATCTTGTGAAATTCGAGGAATGCGACAACATCAATGATGTGGAAACATACAAAGGCGCGGTGTTGAAAGTGCATGCGACGCAGCTGATCGAGCTTCCGGAAGACGAGTATTATTTTTATGAGATTGCAGGCTGCAAAGTGGTGGACGAGAACGGTTGCGAGTTGGGGACGGTCACGGAAATATTAACGCCCGGAGCCAACGACGTATGGGTTGTGCAACGCCCCGGCAAAAAAGACTTGCTGCTTCCCGTTATCGATGAGGTGGTGCTGAAGGTGGATATCGCGCAAAAGACGATTACAGTTCGGCTGATGGAAGGGCTCATCTGATGCGGATCGATATTTTGTCGTTGTTCCCCGAGATGTTTGCGGGCGTGCTGTCATCCAGCATCGTCGGCAAAGCGCAGGAAAAAGGTCTCGTCGAGTTTCGGCTTGTCAATTTTCGCGATTTCAGCACGGACAAGCACCATACGGTGGACGATTATCCGTTCGGCGGTGGCGGCGGCATGGTTTTAAAGCCGCAGCCGATATTCGCCGCCGTGGAGCACCTGGTCAATCAAGCCCCGACCAGGCCGCGCATTATTTTGCTGTGCCCGCAAGGCGAACCGTATACGCAAGCGAAAGCGGAAACGCTGGCCAAGGAAGAGCATTTGATTTTGCTGTGCGGCCACTATGAAGGATACGACGAGCGCATACGCGAGCATTTGATCACGGAGGAAATTTCCGTCGGCGATTTTGTGCTGACCGGCGGCGAAATACCGGCGATGGCGGTGATCGATAGCGTGGTCAGGCTGCTGCCGGGCGCGTTAGGCAATGAACAATCGGCTGTCACGGACTCGTTTTCCACCGGGCTATTGGAATATCCGCAATATACACGGCCGGCCGAATTTCGCGGTTGGCAGGTGCCGGAAGTGCTTTTATCCGGCCATCATGAACGGGTGGCCGCCTGGCGCATGAAAGAATCGCTGCGCCGCACATGGCTGCGCCGGCCGGACTTGCTGGAAAAATTGGCATTGACCGCGGAGCAACAAAAGCTTTTGCAAGAAGTCAAGGACGAAGAAG
>DASVDB010000086.1 GCA_036381315.1 Bacilli bacterium
AACCGCGCACCGGCCAAAACAGCCTTTTCCCCAGCACTTTCATGAATAACGGCACGATTGTCATAAGCGCAACCATCAGCACCAGAACGCCAACCGCCACCGCCGCCGCCGATTGATACAAATTGAACTTGGCGAGCCCGATTGACGCAAAGCCGGCAAACGCCGCCAATCCGCTGAATATGACCGTTCTGCCGGCTGTTCGGTATGTATCGATAATCGCTTCGTTGACATTGCCATGATCGGCGAGTTCCTCTTTAAACCGGCTGAGCAAAAGAATGCAGTAATCGGTGCCGATACCGAACAAAACCGCCACCAGAAAGATTTGCGTAAACGTGGACAGCGGGAAACCGTACAAATCCACAAGATAAGCGACAATCCGCAAGCTGACCACATAGGTAACGCCCACGGTCAACAGCGGAATAAACGGCGCTACCGGCGAACGGAATACGAGAATCAGCACAAGCAAAATGAATACGACTGTTATCCATTCCGTCCTTTTCAACCCCTGCTCCGAAGACAATACCACATCTTCGTTAACCAGCGACGCCCCGGTTAAATAGTGTTCGACAGGAATATCGGCAAGCGCCTGTTTCAGGCTGTCGCGAATCTCGCTTACTTCCCGCCCGTTCCGGTAAACGGACAGCAAGGTGAGGATCGTTTTGTTATCTTTGGATATCAATTCATCCTTAAGCCGTTCATCCGTCAGGAATGAGGTGATGTCCGCGATGTTCAGTTTGGCCTTCTCATCTTGCAACTTGTTCAGTTCCTGCTTGATCGCGGCCATGTCCGCATCAGTTATGCCTTTTTGATCATGAAACACCAGCACGATCGACATTTTATCGGAATGCTTGGGAGAGCTTTTTGCGGTTAAATCGGCTGCGATCGACGACGACAAACCATCAGGAATACGAATTTGTCCCTTTTCCCGAACCAGTTTGCCCATATCCGGCCCGGTCACGTTCAATCCGACCAGAACGGCGATCCACAGCAACGCGATGATCCATCTCCACTTCACGATCCGGTTCATTTCAACAATCCTCCGATTTTCTTTTTATAATGCCGGCAATTTTTTCATAGATGCCGATAAACTGTTCAATTTCCTGCTCCTCTAATTCTTGCAAATAAAACAAAATCATATTCCGGATGCTTTCTTCAATTTGCGCGACAATCTTGGCGCCAAGCTCCGTCGCCGAGAGCAGGATCACTCTTCGGTCAGTCGCATCCGTCACTCTGCGGATGTATTGTTTGGCAACCAGCCGATTGGTCATCGCGGTTATGGCGCTGCGATTTACATTGCATCGTTCCGCCAATTGCGACGATGTGCACGGACCGTTCAAGCAAATATAACGCAGCACAAAGCACTGATCGGACGTCAATTCATCTTTCAACTCCGCAGTCATTAATGCGGAAATCCGCTTGATCGCGTAAAAATGCACCTCCGTGTAGCGCCGCATTAAACTGTCCAACTTGCTTTTATCCATTTTGCGCCTCCGCATTTACTTAGTTCAACTATTGAACTATTCAACGATGAAATTATATCGCGATAAAAAAATAAAAGCAACAGCAAATCGAAAATTTATCGCATGTGATCTGTTTGACATACTGGACAGCTCTGGGGATTAGTATGAAAAAAAACGGAATCTATGTAGGCGGTCTGATATACAGCAAACCTTTGGACGTATTCAGCAAACCTGAATCCATCGAGTCCAATATTGCCACCATCTGATTCGACGAAAACTTCGAATGGATCAACATCTGGACCGGTCCTTCCTGGAGAAATGTTCATGCGCCCGAACCCAACATGTTCATCGTGACGGGCGAAACCTATGAGCAGGCGATCGCCAATCAGAAAGCAATGAAGGAAAAATTTAACGACGACTATTTTGTGCCAAAAACTTTCCCTTGAATTCCCAAATTCCCGGTTGAATTCATGGCAATCATTACTTTTAATGGAAATCCACTATTAGGTTTTGTCGGTGAAAAAGAAGGGAAGGCCGCCACGCGCAATTTACATGTGATCTCTTGTGCGGCACAGCCTTGCTCGGGTGTATAAAAGATGTGCCTTCTTTGCGGGAAAAAGCCCCGTTATCGGGGCTAACGCATACCCATGAAATCCGTTGCAATACTTCGGGTACATTCCCCCGGCCGCCCAAACTTTACCTGCTGCCTGATTCCCGCATGGGCTCGCCGTGCGAATGCCGCACCATGTCGGCATAGATGCCGCCGCGTTTCAGCAACTGCCGGTGGTTCCCGGCTTCAACGATCCGGCCTTCCCGCATCACGATAATGCGATCCGCTTGCATGATCGTGGACAGACGGTGCGCAATCACCAATGTCGTGCGGCCTTGCGCAACCTTTTGCAGCGCCGCCTGGATCAACTGCTCCGTATGCGAATCCAGGTTTGCCGTCGCTTCGTCCAGGATCAAAATTTTCGGCTGAAAAACGACAATCCGCGCAAAAGAAAGCAATTGGCGTTCCCCCGCGGACAATCCGCTTCCCCGCTCCGACAGGCGGGTGTCATACCCGTGCGCAAGCCGGGAGATCATGCCATGGGCGCCTACAAGCTTGCATGCCGCCATTACTTGCTCGCGGCTGATCGATTGGTCAAACAACCGCACGTTATCGATGATCGTGCCGGAAAACAGAAAAGGCTCCTGCTGCACCAGCCCGACGATTTGATGCAGCGCATGCTGCGGAATCCGCCTGATGTCAACGCCGTCGATCTCGATACTGCCTGCCGTCACATCGTAAAACCGCGCCAAAAGGCTGATCAGCGAGCTTTTCCCCGCTCCTGTCTCGCCGACAATCCCGATAAACTCCCCGCCATTGATATGCAGATCGAGATCGTGCAGCACCTCGACGCCGTCGCCGTATGCAAAGCGAATCCGGTTAAAATCCACTCTCCCTTGCATTTCCGCGACTTGCAAACGCCTTTGTTGTTCCGGTGCGGGATCGGTTACTTCTTGCTCGGTGGCGAAAATCCGCCATATTCGGTCCATGGAAACCAGCGTCGACTGCATCGTATTCCACTGCTGGGTAATCTGGTTGATTGGCTGGAAAAACTGCCGGATATAACTGATAAACGCGTACAGGACGCCGAATTCGAGTTTTTGCCCCAATACCGCGAGCCCGCCGATCCAAACCAGCAAAGCGACCGCCACATTGCCGAGAATATCGAACGATCGGTTAAACAGGATGCTCGTCCGTACTTCTTGCAAGTTCGCCGCATAATATTTTTCATTCTGTTTGGTAAAACGCGCATGCTGCTCCTGTTCCTGATGAAAAGACTGAATGATGCTCATGCCCGCCAAATTTTCCGCTATGAACGCGATCAATCGGGAAAGCTGCGCTCTCGCCTGCTGGTAATACCGACGCAAAAAAGTGCGAAAAATGACCGCAATAATCGCGATGACCGGCAGCACGGCCATGCAATACATGGCCAGCTCCGCATCCAAATGGAACATGAACAATATAATCAATACCAGATAGAGTCCGTCGCGCACCAGGCTCAACAATACCTGCGTGAAAAATTGGCTGATCGTTTCCGTATCGCTGGACTCGTTGGTCACCAGACTGCCGATATGGTGGCGATCGAAAAACGACATCGACAAGCTCGCAATATGCCGGAACAAATCTTTGCGCAGTTGCGCGACAATCGATTGGCCCGCTTTTTGCAGCAAATTGGCCTGCAAATAAGTGAACAGCATGCTGACGGCAGCCAACACAAAATAAGTCAGCCCTAACAGAAGCAGGGTTTCCGCGCTATTCTCTCCGGTTAAAAGATCGCCGTCTATCGCAATCTTGACGAGGTATGGTTGCAGCAAATCGGCGGAAATGGCTAACAACGAGCATAAAACAATAATGAGAAACAACTTGCGATGCGGCGCCGCATAGGATAGCAAGGCGCGAAACGCTTTCCGCCTGTTTTCCGGCGATACGCTGTAGGAATTTTCGGATTTTTCGGCGTCATATGCCATGCGACATCCCCTCTTCCTGTATAGCGTAAAGCGAAGCGTAAATGCCGCCACGCCGCAACAGCTCTTCATGGGTTCCGCGTTCCGCTATTTTCCCCTCTTCCAGCACAACAATGTGGTCGGCATGCCGCAGGGCGCTAATCCGGTGGGCAATGATGACGGTCGTTTTGCCGCGTCTTTTTTTCCGCAAATTCGCAATGATATTCGTCTCTGTTACCGCATCCACGGCGCTCACGCTGTCGTCCAGAATCAGGATCGGCGCATCCTTGATAATGCCGCGCGCCAGGCTCGTGCGCTGCCGCTGCCCGCCTGACAACGTGACCCCCCGCTCTCCCAATCTCGTGGCAAATTTGTCCGGAAAGCCCATAATATTTTCATAGACTTCCGCCAGTTTCGCCGCCGATTCAACTTGCTCCTGCGTGGAATCGCGGTCAAAAAAGGCGATATTGTCGCGAATCGTTGTGCTGAACAGAAAACCTTCCTGCGGCACATAGGCAATTGTTTTCCGCAAGCTGTCCAAAGACAAACTGCGAATATCTTTTCCGTTGATAAACAGTGTTCCGTGCGGCGGATCATAAACCCTGAGCAAGAGTTTTACCAAAGTCGTTTTGCCGCTGCCTGTCCTGCCGATAATCCCAAGCGTTTCGCCCGGTTCGATCCGAATATGGATGTTTTCAAGCGATCGCTTCGCATTTCCGGGGTAGGTAAATGAAAGGTTGCGGATTTCAATCGTTGCATCCCGATCATCCAGTTTTAGCGCATGTTCCGCTTCCCGAATATCCGGCTGCACCCCCAGCAAGTAATCCAGTCGATCCACGGAAGCGCGCGCCCGCTGCATCGTATTGATGACATTGCCGATCTGCTGCAACGGATTGACGATCATGCGCAAATAAAGCGTCAGCGCGACAAAGTTGCCGAGTGTGATTTGCTGCTTGATCGTTAAAATGCCCCCGTAGGAAATGGCGAGCACAAGCGACAACGCCCCGGCAAACGGCAAAAGCGCCTGAAACAGCGACGACATCCTGACAAGTTTGAGCTGCTTGTCGCAAATCTCGTCGACAGTCCGGCCGAATCGCCTGTTCGCCATTTCTTCCGCGGCAAACGTTTTGGTCAGTCGAATGCCGCCAAACTGTTCCTCGGCAGACTCCGTCATGCGGGCCAGCGCGTCCTGCACGTTGCGCGACCGTTCGCGAATTCGCGGCCCAAATTGCACGACAAAAAACGGAATGGCCAAAAGCGGCAACACGCAAACCAAAATCAAGTAAAACGGGATTCCGCTAATGGACATCATCACAACGACGGATACGAGAAGAAAGGTAGCGTTGGTCGACTGGTTCACCCCGTTGGCGATCGACTCCCGCACCGCCGTGACGTCGTTCATTACATAACTGAGCAGTTTGCCGATGCCGTTTTGCGAAAAATAGTGTTCGCTGAGCGTGGTAAAATGCCGAAACAGTTCCTGTCTTGTGTTAAATTCGAATTTTCTGCCCAGCCGGTGGTTTACGTATTGCCCCGCTCCGAATAATACGCCGTAACCGCCCCCGATCAAAAGCAGCAAAACACTGTAAAATACGATTCCTTCGCGCGACAAATTCCCCATTTGCAAATCATCGGTAAACAAGTTCAGCACTTTGGGAAAAAAGGCGTATACGATATTGGCCGCGGCCATTGAAGCAACCGCCGCAACATACAACGGAAGATGCGCCTTGATATGGTTATAGATCAGCTTTCTGCCTTGCATTGTCCCTCACTTCCCGCGTTGAAAGTTACCATAGCAAATCGAATCAACCCATTAACTGGCGATGGCGAAAACAACCCGTGACGTGATCGTTGACCAGTCCGACAGCCTGCATGAACGAATAACAAATCGTCGGGCCGACAAAGGTGAATCCGCGTTTGCGCAAATCGTTGCTTAACTTATCCGAAAGCGGCGTTGTCGCGGGAACTTCCGCCAAAGTGTTCCAGTGGTTTTGGATGGGCCGCCCGTCCACAAAGTTCCATAAATACCGGTCGAAGCTGCCGAATGTCTCCCGGATGCGCAAAAACGCCCGCGCGTTGTTTACCGCGCTGCGAATCTTTAACCGGTTGCGCACAATTCCGCTGTCGGACAATAACTGCGCGATTTTTTGCTCGTCAAAAGTTACAACCGCTTCCGGATCGAACCCGGCAAAAACTTCCCGGTATCGTGCGCGTTTTTGCAGGATCGTCCACCAGCTTAATCCCGCTTGCGCTCCTTCCAAAACAAGAAACTCGAACAATTTGCGATCGTCATGCACCGGCACGCCCCATTCTTCATCATGGTAGGCAATGTATAACGGCTCTTTGCCGGCCCAGGCACAGCGCTCATGCATCGCGATCAATCCCCTTTCGTGGCAATAAAAAACGCCCGCTGCGACTCATCCGTTGGCGCGCTCCAACGAAAATCGGCGACGCATTCGACCGTGGCAAAACCTGACTTGATCAAGGCGCCGCGCAGCCAGGCCAAATCATACGCCCGCTGCACATGCGTCTCTTCAATTCTGGAAAAATACTCTTTCGTCACTCCCAAAGACTCTTGTTCACGCAAAAAAATAGACAATTCATGCACGATTTGACTTCGCTCATCATCAAAATCGCACGTCCAAATGTACGCAATATCATCTTCGTTAAGCACAAAAGGCTGCGCCTCGGCATATCTTCTCAATTGTCCCGGCGTATGCACATCAAACAAAAATTGCCCGCCGGAACGCAGGCCTTGCCAAGTTTGGCGAAACGTCGCCAGCACATCCTCCGGCTCAAGCAAATAATTCAGGCAGTCGCAAAACGAGATGACCGCATCGACTTGCCGGTCGAGTTCCCATTTTCGCATATCCTGCTTCAGCCAGAAAACCGAGCCGCCCGCCGCAAACGACGAGAATCGCTGCAATTGTTTCGACTTCTCCGCG
>DASVDB010000087.1 GCA_036381315.1 Bacilli bacterium
GATCCCCAACGCATGCAAACCCATCAAATGCGACTGCGTCCCGATCAAATTGCGGTCGCGGCAAGCGATATGCACGATGGGGCGTATGCCCAGCTTTTCTTTGAGCAATGTGCCTACCGCCATATTGCTCATACGCGTTACCGCCAGTGAATTGTCGGCCATCGTGATGGCATCCGCGCCCGCCTGTTTAAGGAGCGACGCGCCTTCCATAAAGCGGGTCAAATCAAGATCGCGCGGCGGATCGAGTTCCACGATCACCGTATGGCGTGAACGCACCAGATCTATGATGCTACCTTCATGTACCGCTTCGCTCGTGCCGTTCGTGTCTTCCGCGCGCTGCTCGGACAACGGTTCCGCGTCTGCTTCCGACAGCGTAAATTTCTCCAATGCCGGCGCGCCTGTGGACATGTTTTTTTGCACGCTGTCAAGAGCAGCGCTGATCGCATTAATATGTTCCGGCGTTGTGCCGCAGCAACCGCCTATAATCTTCGCCCCCATCCCGGCAAACTTGACGGCGCAATCGGCAAAATATTCCGGCGTCGATTTATACGTTATCCGGCCATCCACATAATCCGGCAGGCCGGCATTAGGAAATATCGAAAGCGGAAAAGCAAAATCTTCAGGCAGCCTGGCGATGGAACGCATGATGCCGTTCGGGCCGGAGCGGCAATTGAACCCGACCGCGTCGGCTCCGCTCTCGATTAATCTGGCGAATGCTTCCCCCAATGGAATCCCGTCATTCGTTCGCGCCGTATCTTCCACGGCAAATTGGCAAACAACCGGCAGATTGGACACTTGCCGCGCCATTTGCAGCGCGATCAACAATTCTTCCAAATCATAAAAAGTTTCAAATAATAACCCGTCAACACCGCTGTCAACCAGCGCGGAAATTTGCTCGTGAAAATCTTCTTTCAATTTTTGCGAGCGGACGTTTTTGCGCTTGCCCACGCGAATGGAACCTACAGCCCCCAACACGTAGGCGTCCGCGCCAACCGCATTGCGCGCGATTGCCGCGCCGGCCCGATTGATCTCCGCGGTTTGTTCTTCCAAACCATATTTGGCGAGTTTTTCCCGATTGGCGGAAAACGTGTTGGTTTCGATCACTCTGGCGCCCGCTTCATAGTAACGGCGATGAACATCGGCAATCACTTCCGGACGGCTCAAATTTAATTCTTCATAGGATATGCCGACCGGAAAGCCCAATTGGTACAAGTATGTTCCCATCGCCCCGTCGCCGACCAATATTTGATTTTTCAGCGCTTCCCGCAAATCATGCTTCAACTCTCCCACCCCAGCCATATGCTTTTATGTGCATTTATTATACTAGATACAATCAAGAACGTACATAAATTTTGTCGGCTTCGCCCTTATGTTACAATGGTTACTGGCGAGGTGATGCGGATGATACATGACGATCGCTACTGTGCGGTTACAAAAGTTAGCTTGCAAAACTTGCTGCGATGGAGGAGGGAACGACGATCAAAACGGAAAGACTTGTCGTATCGCGTTCCCGTTGCGAAGCGTCCGGAAGTGGAGTTCATTCGCGCCAATCGCGGCACACCGGCGCTCACCTGGATCGGACATTCTTCGTTTCTAATCCAAATTGGCGGGTTGAATTTGCTGGTTGACCCGGTATGGGCAAAGCGGATGGGTTTTGCCAAGCGGCTTTCCCCGCCCGGGCTCCCGCTTGACGCGATGCCGGCGGCGGATTTTGTGCTGATTTCGCACAGTCATTACGACCATCTGGATTTTCCGACGCTAAGAAAACTAAGCGGCGACCCGACTTACCTCGTGCCGCTAGGACTGGGCGAACTTTTTCGGCGCAAAGGGTTTCAGCAAGTTAAGGAGTTTGCCTGGTGGGAACAAATGCGGCGCACGGACATCGCCATTACATTTGTCCCCGCGCGGCATTGGTCGCGCCGGACTTTGCGCGATTTGAACAAATCGTTATGGGGCGGATGGGTGATTCACAGCAACGGGAAAACCATTTATTTTGTCGGGGACAGCGGATATCATGATGAATTCAAGACGATCGGCAAGCGGTATCGGATCGACGTTGTGCTGATGCCGATCGGCGCGTACGAGCCGGAATGGTTTATGAAAAACCAGCACGTTTCGCCGGAAGAAGCGGTGCAAAGCTACATTGACTTGCAGGCGGAATGGATGGTGCCGATGCATTACGGCGCGTTTCGGTTGGCGGACGATACGCCCAAGGAAGCTTTGGACCGGCTGCATCAGAGCTGGGCACAGCGCGGGTTAGGCCCTGAACGGTTAAAAGTGCTTGCGCAAGGCGAAACGCTCCGGTTTTAACCGCCGGAGCTATTGATTTTCGCATTCAACCAAACGGTCCAGCAATCCGAACAGCAAGCCGCGGATAACCGGAAAATATTCCCTTTGCGCCCGTATCGCTGCCGCTTGCTGCACATAATCGCCCGGCGTCAAATCGGCGCGGCAATGCTTTAGCAGCGCGTCAACCGACTGCTCCGTCGCTTCCAGATGAAATTGCAGCCCGACAACGCGAGAATCGAGCACAAACGCCTGATCGGCGCAAGCTTCACTCGCGGCAATCTTGACACAGCCGGGCGGGATGGAGAACGTATCGCCATGCCAATGGAACGCGGGAAACACCCGCGGAAAATGTCTCCATAGCGGCGCCCGCCGGGCTTCTTCCGTCAAGGTTACCGGAAACCAGCCGATCTCCTTATACCGATTCCGCGTTACCTTCCCGCCCAGCACAGCGGCGATCAACTGCGCGCCCAGGCAGATGCCGAGCACCTTTTTCCCTTGCCGAATCGCTTGAGCGATCAATTGTTTTTCCGCCCGCAGCCAGGGATACGCCTCTTCCTCATCGACGCTCATCGGCCCGCCCATCACGATCAACAGATCAAAGCTTTCGCCGACGGGCAGCGGTTGACCGCAATCCAACCTCGTAAATGAGAGGGAAAAGCCTTTCGCTTCCGCCCAGGCAGCAATGCTGCCGATGCCTTCAAACGCCACATGCTGCAATACGTGTATGTTCATTGCTTGCGCCTCCTGAAAATCGCCAACTCGCATAACTTCGCCATTGCCCATCAATCCACGTCAATCCTCGTCGTCCGTTTCGACATAGCGCTTCAGAGCCGTCAGTTTGTTTTCCCAGAACCGTTCATAATAACGCAACCATTGCTTGATTTCCTGCAGCGGATCGGGATTTAGGCGATACCGCGTTTCGCGGCCGGTCTTGCGGCTTTTAACCAGCCCGGCGTCGGCCAGAATGCGCAAATGTTTGGAAACCGCCGTGCGGCTCATCGGAAAATGTTCGCTGATCGCGGTTACCGGCATCTCCCGTTCGGTCAGCAGTTGCAACATGGTGCGCCGCGTCGGATCGGCGATCGCCTGAAAAACGTCATGTTTCGGCAAGGAAGCAGCCATTTCAGCCCTCCACCATCGCTCCCAGCTTTTTGACCAAGCCGTCCCAACCCTGATTCATGTTTTCGCGCACAACCGGATGCGGCTGGCCAAATTCCGTAACCTTCGCGGCATCCCAGCCGGAATGGATGAGCGTGAACTGCGTTTTGCCGGCGACTTCCCGCAGCTCGAATGTTAAGGTCCAGTCTTGTCCCCACCTGAAAGAAAGCCGGTTGGGCGGATCTAGTTCCGTCACTTTGCAAGGCGACATGCCGTACGGTCCGGCGTTCAGGTGAAATTCGTGACCGATCACGGGTTGAAAATCATTCGGCATAAACCAGGCGGCGATGCCTTCGGAAGTTGCCACCGCATCCCAGACTTTCTTGATCGGGGCGTTGAACGTTACGGTTTGCCGGATATCCGGCAGCGTGTTTGCTGTTTGGTCACTCATTGAATTGCCTCCATTTTTTGTTTGTTTTCTCGTAAACATGAAACCTTTTGGTTTCGTTTTTTCATTATAGAATGCCGCAGGCCAGGTGTCAAGCATGCCATTCTGAGAGGAGTTTCGCGGAGAAGACCTGCCGGTTTAACCGGTCAACCTTCCCTCTTTTCTATGCCAGACTTCCAAAATTTTTAACGCTTGCATTTGCCGCTGGCAAAGTTCGTTCACGAGTCTTTTCTAGTAGAGTTCATCGCGAATCATTCGTTAT
>DASVDB010000088.1 GCA_036381315.1 Bacilli bacterium
TCTGTGGCCGGCCATTTACTGGCATCAATGGATGATTGTCCAGCAACCATCTAACGGTTCGTCCGCGAACAACCATTTGTTGGGCGAGATGGCGGGGCTGTTTATTTCAACAGTTGAATGGCCCTATTTTTTACAATCGGCGAAATGGCGGGAAATGTCCCGAAATGTTCTGGAAAAAGAGATTGTCAAGCAAACGTTTCCTTGCGGATTAAATAAAGAGCAGGCTTTTTCCTATCATCTGTTTTCGCTGGAATTTTTCCTGTTGGCGGGAATTGAAGGAGATCGATACGGTTTTACATTTTCGCCGACATACAAGCTTTGGATCAGGCGCATGCTGGAAGTAATTCCGGTTATGACCGACTTTGGCGGGAATTTGCCGCGTTTTGGCGATGCGGATGAAGGCATGGCGCTGCAGCTGCGGCCAATAACGTCTTCCAGGACCGATTGGCTCTACCGGCTGGGGCTGACCTGGCTTCATGCCGCTGTCCCCGTACCAAATGAAGGTTCGGGGGAAATGACGGCTTCGTTTTTATGGAAGGGCGCCTTGCCCCGTGCCAAACCCAAGCGGTTTTCGCGGAGAAAAATCAGTCTGGAAGATGCCGGTTATTTTCTGCTGACATCCCGCAGGGGGCAACCTGATGAAATCTTTTGTCTCGCGGACGCCGGCCCGTTGGGTTACTTGTCGATTGCCGCGCACGGGCATGCCGACGCCCTGTCTTTTACGGTCCATATCGGCGGCGTTCCAGTCATCGTGGATCCCGGAACTTTCATTTATCATGCCGATCCGGTTTGGCGCGCCTATTTTCGCGGCACGAAGGCGCATAATACGCTAACGGTAGACAATCTGGACCAATCAGTCGCGCAAGGAGCGTTTCTCTGGAAGACGCATGCCCGTTCGAAAGTGTTGAAATGGGTGGAAACCAGCCAGGGCGGCAAGCTCGTGGCGGAACATGACGGGTATTCCAGACTGCCCGGGAAAATCATCCATCGCCGGGCGATTTCGCTAAACGACAAACGGCTTGTCACCGAAGACGAACTGCTAGGCGGCGGGAAGGCGCGCGCGCAATACCGCCTGCATTTTGCTCCGGATTGCCATGTTAGGCTGCAAGATTTTACGTGCGCCGTGGAGTGGGCGGCAGGCGCTTTATTGATCAACCTGGATCGAAATCTTGAATGGTCGGTCGTTCGCGGCGGGGAAGATGCCGGATGGTATTCTTCCAGATTCGGGGTGAAAGAGCCGACATGCACTTTGATAGGTGAATATGAAGGCGAAATTCCCATAAAAATGTTAAATCAAATGGAGGTTTTCCATGCGAATTAGTGTTTTTGGTTTGGGGTATGTAGGGGCGGTTACGGCAGCATGTCTGGCACGTGAAGGCCATGAGGTGTACGGTGTTGACGTAAATCCGGAAAAGGTGGATCTGATCAACCGGGGAGAATCGCCCATCATCGAACCGGGATTAAACGAGTTGTTGCGGGAAAACGTGCAAACGGGCGCGATCAGGGCGACCACCGACTTTCGCGAGGCGGTTCAGCACTCGGACGTTTCCCTTGTCAGTGTCGGGACTCCGCCAAAATGGAATGGAGAACCGGACTTGAGCTATGTTTTTAACGTTTGCCGGGAAATCGGCTTGGCGATCCATGCCAAGAACGATTCGCATCTTGTCGTTTTGCGCAGCACGGTTCCGCCGGGGACGCTTTCCAAATGCCGCGAATTATTGCTGCGGTATCCCAACGATAAGCTGGTGTTTACGGCGTTTAATCCGGAGTTTTTACGCGAAGGCACGGCAATCCGCGATTTTTACGAACCGCCGTACACGATTATCGGCACGGATGACCGGCGGGCGGAACAAATGATAAAAGAGATGTATGCAAGCGTCAAAGGCCCCATGCTCACCGTGAAACCGGAAGTGGCCGAAATGGTGAAATACGTGGCCAACACATGGCATTCCGCCAAAATCGGCTTTGCGAATGAAATCGGCCGGATCGCCAAGGCGTTCGGGGTAGACGGGCGCGAAGTGATGAATATCATCGTTCAGGATACAAAGCTAAATATATCTCCGGTCTACATGCGCCCCGGATTTGCCTTTGGCGGTTCGTGTCTCCCCAAAGATCTGGGGTCGCTGCTTTATCACGCCCAATCGATGAATGTAACCGTGCCGATGCTCAACGCTTTGCGCGCTTCGAACGAAATCCAGATCGAGTTGGCCGCGCAGGAAATTTTAAACACCGGAGTGCGGAATATCGCCGTTTTCGGTTTGGCGTTTAAATCCGGAACGGATGATTTGCGGGAAAGCCCCTCCATTAAGCTAATCAAAAAATTGCTGGGGGAGGGAATCCGGGTAAAAATATACGACAGGTCGGTTTATCAAGCCCGTCTGATGGGGACGAATCTGGCGTACATCAGGAAAAATCTGCCGCATTTCGAAGAACTGCTCGTGGCCACTCCCAGGCTTGCGCTTGAGGAGACGGAAATGGCGGTGATCACATACAATGATCCCGAATTTTCCCGGGTATTGTCGGAAGCCCCGGATCATTTCAGCGTGTACGATTTGGCGGGAATCTTCAATGAGCCTCCAAGGGGAGTGAAATATAGTGGAATCGCGTGGTAAAGTGCTGATCATCGTGGAAAATTTGCCTGTTCCCTTTGATCGAAGGGTTTGGATGGAAGCAACCGCTTTGGCGCAAAACGGATATCAGGTATCCGTTATTTGTCCCGTCGGGAAACGTTTTGAGCTGGAATATGAAGTCATTGAAGGAGTGCATATTTACAGACACCCGCTGCCCCCGGAGATTAGCTCGACGACAGGATACTTGAAGGAATACATATGGGCGTTGCGGCATGAGTTCAGACTGGCCCGGAAAATATGGAAAGAACGCGGATTTGATATTGTGCATGTTTGCAATCCGCCCGATTTGCTTTTTCTCGTAGCCGGATGGTTCAAGGTGTTTCATGGGGTAAAAGTCGTCTTCGACCAACATGACATCAATCCGGAATTATATGAAGTCAAGTTTGGAAAACGGGGTTTGTTCCATAAGGCGCTCCGGCTTGCCGAGAGGTGCAGTTACGCTGTGGCGGACGTCGTTATCGCAACGAATGAGTCGTATAAAGAAATCGCGGTAACGCGCGGCAAACAACGGCCGGAAAAAGTGTTTGTCGTCCGCAGCGGGCCGGATTTGTCCCGGTTTCAGCCGGTCCCGCCGCAGCAACATTTTAAGCGGGGAAAACCATATTTGGTCGGATACGTCGGGGTGATGGGGGAACAGGAAGGGATTGATTTGTTGCTGCAAGCCGCCAAATATTTGGTGCTCGACGGAAAACGCGACGATATCCGGTTCATGCTGATAGGCGGCGGACCCGCCCTGGAGAGAATGCGCAGACTTTGCTCGGAAATGGGCATCGCGCAAAATGTGGAGTTTACCGGACGCGTACCCGATGATGAATTGTTGGCGCGCTTGTCAAGCTGCGATGTCTGTGTAAATCCCGATCCGAAAAACACTTTTAACGATAAATCGACCATGAACAAAGTGCTGGAATATATGGCGCTCGCAAAACCGATCGTGCAATTTGACTTGTTGGAAGGCAGACGCTCGGCGGAGGATGCGTCCCTGTACGCGGAGGGCAACGATGCGAATGACCTGGCCCGAAAGATCGAATGGCTGCTGGATAACCCGGCATTGAGAGAGCAGATGGGCAGGGTTGGCCAAGACCGCATGAGCCGACTGCTGGAATGGAGGCACCAGGTTCCCAATTTATTGGAGGCCTACGCGGCAGTTCGGGGCAAACCTTCTCTACCGGTTTATGAAATCTCCAAAAAAGAAGCGATTTGAAACGGCCGCAGCCCAGTCTGCGTCTCCTGTCCGCTGCTCCGGACTGCGGCTCCCGCCAGCGGCTTCAATCCACGGCCCTGTCTGTTGCCGCTGCCCTTTGCTCCGATGCGCGGTTCGGTAAACAGTCGCAGCCCAGTCCGCGTCTACTACCCGCTGCGCCGGTCCGCGGCTTCGATCCGCGGCCCCTGTCTGCGTCTCCTGTCCGCGGCACTTGTCATACAAATAAACGTTACGGGATGGATGCTCAATGCGAAAATTACCGATTTATTGGATACCGCCAATAGTATGTGTGCTCGCGATTTTTATTTTGTCTTCGCAAACTCGCAGCGAACAGGATTTAAAGCCATGGTTGGCATCCCACCTATCGCGGCAGTTATTGTACAATATCAAACTTGATGATCTTAAGCGTGCGGTAAGCGCCCGGGGGGAAACGGCCGCGAGCGTATTGGAATTTTACATCCGCAAAGCGGCGCATTTTCTGATCTATTGGGTTTTGGGCTTCTCTTTAATTTTTGCGTTTAGCCGCAAATGGAAATCACATTTAATATGGGGCTCATTGCTATCGTTCATGATAGCCTTTGTTTACGCCTTATCCGATGAATTCCATCAACGTTTTGTCAGGTCGCGGCATGCGCAATTTTCCGATGTTTTGTTGGACGCGGTTGGAGCGGGCTTCGGCATCGCCTGTTTTTTTATCGCGAGGAAAATATCACAAAAGTTGAGAGAAAGACACGCCCGTTAATCGCCGAAGGCAGAAATTTTCGACCGCAGCCCTTCCGGCGGATCAAACATACGGTTAACCGCCACCATGCGGCAAATCGCGCATAGCGGCGGATTATACATGTGGTTGGCCGCCACCAAGCGGCAAATCGCGCATTGCGGCGGATTTTCCGATTTGTTGCGCCTCACTTTTTCCACTTTATTCAGGCAATTTCACCGTCATTTACACCTGATTAACGTCTATTGCGTTCTTTAGGCATTCGTCGCTTAACCGATATGTGCGGTAACGCTGTTTGCCGTTTGCCACGACCAGTAAATTTTTTCGCAATAATGAGCGAAGAACGATTCTCGTGCGATGCTCAGAAAGCAACAGATGGGCGGATAGCTCCCGGGGTGCAAAATCACGCATCAATCTGCGGGCGAACCGCAGCGTTTCCGCTTCAGCCCAATTTAGTCCGGCGACCACATGAATCGACAAAAACTTTCCGACAAAGGCAAGCACCAATTGTTTGCACACACCCGGGTTTTCGCGAATTGACAAGTACGCGACCGGTAAAAAGAGCCAATCATCCAGACCCAGCAGAGCTTGCTTCATGCATAAGTCTTTAAACCGCGCTGTTTCGATGTCCCTCGCATGACTGCTGTAATCCTGAATCTCGATGCATCCTTTCGCGCCGCCGGGCAAATACGCCAGATCGAGATAGCGACACCGGTTATTGAAGTCCCGAACCTCGTATTCGGGATACAAATGGTCCAGGTTTCCAATGGCGGGAAACCATATTGAGCGCAGAAATTCAATTGTTCCGTGGCTCAAACCTTTTTTCAGGAGTTCACGCCTCCGTGAATTCTTTTCATTGGAAATTTGTGCTGCCAACCAATTTTCGTAAACCTCATCAAACAACATGCCCGTCACTCGCCTTTCAATATCATTTTTTCGTGCAAAAAAAACCGCTTCGATACGTTCGTGCCTCTCGGGCATCGTATCAAAGCGGTATGTGCTTCATACCGGGGAATTAACTATAATATACCATATTTCACAGCATTTCAAAATAGTTTTTAGCGGTTGCCTGCGCGTATGCACTTGCGTTTGTCCGCTTGCGCGGATGCTCGAACGGACGCCAGTGAGGTTAATAGGCGGTTTTTTTCGCTATTAAAATTCTAATGGTCGCCATTGCGCTTATTTGCCCATTTTCATGGGTTTTGAGGTCGGATTCCAGCGAATAACGTCACCTGCGTCCGTTAAAATTTCAACAAGCCGTTTTTTCGCAGAATAGCGGCAAATACGTCCGTTAGCGCAATTAACGTGGGGCATGCGGGTCCAGTGAGGGTTAATATATCCGTTTGCACGACCAAAGGGACAAATGCAACCATTAGCACAATAGTGAGGGCAAATGCAATCGTTACCGCAGCCGGCAAGTGGCCAGCATAAGCAACGGCTGAATCCAGTGAAGTTTCGATCCGTGGTTCCAATTATCGCCACTTCCTCGTATGTGGGGCTTGGCCAGTTATGCACTGGGCGGTCAGAAGGTTAAGCAGGCCATTACCTTGTATGCGCAGCTCGGATTGGCCGATGGAAAGCGGGTGGATGGTTACGCGTAGGTGGTAAATAGGTGGTAAATCGGTAATGTAAAATTCTAACGGGCGCCACAGCCGCTATTTTGCCGATTTTGCGTGGTTTTGATTTTTAACGGTTCTATATGAGCTTATTTGGTCAAATTTGAGAAAAAAGTGTGCATTTCAACCGATTAGCCGCATTGGCGACCGTTAGAATTTCAAAAGTTCGAAATTCGGCGTATTAGCCTCTGTGGCGTCCGTTAGAGCGGAAACTCGCGTGGCGGCAGCTGCAAAGGTGGCAACTCGCGTGGCGGCAGCTGCATAGGCGGAAACTCGCGTGGCAGCAGCTGCAAAGAGGGATGGAGACAAGCGGTGGAAGTGGCGGCTTCTTTTACGATTATTTAGCGGCTAACAACTTCGCGCACCGCCCGGTAAAAAGCCTTCCACTCCGGTGACATTTCGTTGAAATGCGGGAGGTCGGCGTTATCCGGCCAGCTTGCTTCCTGGCCGTTGCGTTTGGCGCGCAAGCGAGCTTCCCGCTTTGCAATCGAATCCGCGTTGCTGTTTGCGTGCGGGCGGACACCCTGCTTTGCAATCGTAGCCGCATTGCTCTTGACGCGGGAGCGGGCATCCTGCTTCGCATTCGCAAGAGTGTTGCTCCCGGCGCGGGCGCGAGCATCCTGCTTTGCAACCGATACCGCGCCCTGTTCGGCTTTCCCCTCTTCCCGAGCCGAGTCTCGATGCTGATGCCGCGGCCGCTTTTCCTTCATTCGCTCTCTTTTCTGATTTGCCATCAAGATTCCTCTCCTTTTTACTGCGTGGAACCGTTGCGGGGCCCGATGCGGTAACTAGGGGTGGTCCAGCACGCGCCCGTTGCGGGGCCCGATGCGGTCACTAGGTGTGGTCCAGCGCGCGCCCGTTGCGGGGCCCGATGCGGTCATCGTGATGCGGGGGCGTCCCTACGCACACTGCTACTTACTTTCGTCGATCCATTCCCTGCGCAGCGCGAAAATATCCCGCAACTCGCTGGTGGACAATTCGGTGATCCAGTGCTCGCCCGCGCCGACGATTTGGCGGCTTAACCCTTGTTTGCGCTCGATCATCTCGTCGATCCTCTCCTCAAGCGTGCCCAGCGAAACGAATTTATGCACCTGCACGTCGCGCTTTTGGCCGATGCGGTAGGCGCGGTCGGTCGCTTGATCCTCAACGGCCGGATTCCACCAGCGGTCAACATGAAAAACGTGATTGGCGGCCGTCAAATTGAGCCCGGTTCCCCCGGCTTTCAGGGACAGCACAAAAATTCCGCTGTCGTTTTGCCGCTCGTCCTGGAACGTCGCGATCATGCGATCCCGCCTGGTTTTCGGCACACCGCCATGCAGAAACAGCACCCGCTCGCCAAGCCGCTTCTCCAAAAATTGAACAAGCATATGGCCCATCTCCACAAATTGCGTAAAGATCAAGCAGCGGTCGTCTTCTTCGCGCAGTTCGCCAACCATTTCCAGCAGCCGCGCTATTTTGTTGGAGCGAGGTACACGGGCCGATGCGTCCGTTCGCGTATCTTTTAAAATGAGCGACGGGTGGTCGCACACCTGTTTTAGCCGGGTCAAGACTGCCAGAATAAGTCCCCTTCGCTCCATCGGCGGCAGCCGGTCAAGCCGCGCGAACATATCCTCGAGAATCGTTTCGTACAGCGTGGCCTGCTCGGCTGTCAGGGAAACGTAGATTTTGCTTTCATTTTTTTCGGGCAAATCGAGTCGGATGGCCGGATCTTTTTTGACGCGGCGAAGCAAAAAGGGTTGAATCAACTTTTGCACCCGTTCGATCAATTTCGGGTTCTTCGTCTTTTCAATCGGATTCACAAATGTCGCGCGAAAATGGTTTAAACTTCCCAGATAATGCGGGTTGAGAAAATCAAAAATCGACCATAGCTCGGTTAGCCGGTTTTCGATCGGCGTGCCGGTCAGCGCAATGCGGTGGTTCGCTTCCAGCTTGCGGATGGCCGCGGCCTGCTTCGTGTAGGCGTTTTTGATGTTTTGCGCCTCGTCGAGGCAAAGCGTGCCCCATCGCACAGCGGTCAATTCGGCTTCGTCCAGGTGGGAGAGCGTGTAAGTGGTCAGCACTACGTCAGCGCCTTGTACGGAAGCGGCGAACGCATCGCCCTTGCGGCGGTTCGAACCGTAATGGATGTACAGCTTCAAATTCGGGGCAAAACGCCGCAGTTCCTTCTGCCAATTGCCAAGCACCGAGGTGGGGCAAATCAGCAGGGCGGGCGCATCCAACGCTCCATTTCGCTTCAAGTGAAGGACGTAGGCGATCCATTGTACGGTTTTGCCAAGTCCCATATCGTCGGCCAAACATCCGCCAAGACCATAGCGATGCAGAAAAACCATCCATGAACTGCCCTGAATCTGGTAATTGCGCAAAGTGCCGTGAAAATTTTCCGGAGCGGGGAAAAGGGGCAATTGTGTCGTTTTCTGCAACTGCGCGACCAATTCGGCCAAGTGCTGATTCAACTCGACTTCCATGCGGACTTCCTCGGCGGCATCAGCCTCGTCGATCTGCGTGATCGCGTCATGCCCGTTTGCGGAAAAGGCATCCGCAGCATCCGCGCCTGACAGATGCAGTTCCAGCACATCGCGGAAGGACAGCCCTTTTTTCTCCACCAGTTTCATTTTGCGCTGCAATTCCCGCAAGTAGCCGGGATCAAGATGGATCCATTGCCCGCGCAGGAAAATGAAGCGCCTTTTGCTGGCGGCCAGCTCGCGGAATTCCGCTTCGCTCAATTCCAGGCCGCCGATGGCCATTTTCCAGTCAAACTGCACGATTTGCTGCAGCCCAAAAAGCGACTCGCCTGCGGAGCCGACGGACGATCTTATTTTTGCTTTCAAACGCGGCTTCGTCCGCTTTACCGTATCCCACCACGACGGCAGCAGCACAGGGTAGCCGGCTTCCGCCAGATGCAAACTGTCTTCGGTCAAAAATCGCCACGCTTCTTCGTCGTCCAGTACGGCCTTCATGCGGCCAGCCGAAGTGCCCTGGGCCAGTCCGGGAACCGTTCGCAAGCAGCCGCGAACAAACCTTGCCACCGCGGACGGGAGAAAAGCGTTCCATTCCGCGGGAATTTCCGGGCCAATTGAAGGGCCGACCGACGCCCCCAAAGACGAGCTATCAGCGCCATCCGCTTTGGTCGGCGCGTCTGCCGGCGGCAGGCCGTCCAGATCGCAAACGGCCAATCGTTCCTCGTTGTTTTTATCCTGCAGCAAAAGCCGCAGCGTCCATTCGTCGCGTTCCCGCGGTTCAACCAACTGCAGCGAAATGCGAAACGGCGAAAGATCGATTTTCCAGCCGATCGACATAAGCCATTCTTCTTCAGCGGCGTTCATAGCTTCCGTGGCTCTCGCGACTCCCGCTGCATCCACCACTTCCACTGCTCCTGCGGCTTCCGCGACTCCCGCCGCATCCACCGCTCCCGCGACTCCCGCAATCTCCGCAGCGTTCGCCCGCAGAGCGTCGTCGCCGATTTCCGAAAGGGCCGGCGCGCTGCGCAATACGCCCGGATAACGGGCGGCAATTTTGCCGAAGGCGGCGCGGACTTCTCCTTCCGTTTCGATCATCCGCAGCAAGGCGCAATCAAACCAATCCTTGAGATACGCCGCCCCCAGCCGTTTTGCTTCCGCCACAATCCGCTCGTACGTTGCCCGCTGATCCTCCGGCACAATCATTTTCCAGCCGGGGAAGTCAAAGCGACGGCGGCGCATATCCGGCATAAACCGGCCCTCGCGCAGAGCAGCGTAAAAAAACGCCGCGGCTTCCCGCAACATGGCGGCTGTTTCATCCCATTCCAGCGCGGCATGCAGCAGCGGGCCCGATCCGGCAAAATAATCGAGCGCCATGAGCGGATCGAGCAAAATGCGCTGCCTTCCTTTTTCCTCGACAATTTCCAGCATCGTCCCGTAATACGAGCGCGCGTGCCAGCCGAACAGCTTGTTTTTCAACTCAAATATGTTTACCGCGTGTCTGCCCGAGATTCGTCCGTAAAGTAAAAAGCCTTTGTCGTTGACCCATTCGCAGTGAACGGCAATTTTCGGCTTTGTCATCGCATTCATGAAATCAGCTTTCCTTTCCGCAATTCCTCCTGCAGCGCGCGTAACCGATAATACTTGCCGCACAGCGCTTCTAAAAACCTTTGAAAATCATCCGCCCGTTTCAGTTTTTTGTAGCATTGGCCAAGCCTTCGCAATGCCTTAACGGCAATCCGGTAATATTCCCGATTTTTTTGCAGGATGCACAGCTCAACATATTGGTGGTAAATGGGGAGCAGCACTTCCGGCGCGGCTTTCTCCACTTCGCGCACTACATTTGCCTGCAATGGAGACGCCGACTTGCCGCAATCCATCGTAACGTCCGCCCATTCGGCATAACGCTTGGTTTCCAGCAAGCGTTTTGCGTATATGGCATAAGAGTGGGGCAGCAGATAGCGCATCGTCTCGGACCATTCCCGCTCCACCGGATGCCGGGCCGCGAGCGCATCCCAATATTCGAGATAATTGTTGAATTCGCTGCCGCCCTTTTTGATCAACGGGGCCATCCATTGCAGCCAGGCCAGCAGCCTGTCCCATTGTTGCTCGGTGTAAAATTGATAGAGATATTGAAACCAGTATTTGGGCTGCTTGCACACGGTGAGCCGGTCGATTTTTTCCATCGCGGCGCGGTCCTTACGTTCCAGCACATCCAAATGGATAAGCCCGCAACTGATACTTTCCCGGCTTTGCGGGGACAACTTATTGTGATCCAAAAGCTGTTGCAAATTCGCTCTTTCCGCAGCCACCCAATCTTTTACATTCAGCATGTGCGTCCAGATGACGCGGTAAATATACAGCCAGTCGGCAAAAACACCGTCGCAGTCGGCCAGCTGCTGCGAAAGATGCGGTATCAGCGCCTTCAAATAATCGGCAGCAACGTTTTGCGCCGCGGAATGATCGAAATCTTCCAGCAATCCATCCAATTCGTCCATACAATGTTGATAGACCCGGATGGCAAAAGGCGTATAAAAAGAATAGGCATACGAGTTCCCGTATTTCCGGGAATACGCGTCAAACCGCCCGATGATCTCAACATATGCAAATAGAAAAAACAGCAGCTCCAACGTGCCGTTGCGAAAACGGATATGCGGGAACACAGCGTCTTTTTTTTCCAAATCGTGATACAGCTTGACAAATCCGTGATCGCCGGTCAAATTGTAACGGTTGAGCCGCTCCCTGATATACGAAAGCCATTTTTGCGGCGTGTCCGTCTCGCTCACCACGGGTTCTTTTGCCAAATTTCGCGCGGTGGAAACGGTCTGCCGCTTTTTCCTCTGTTCCGCCTGTTGCCGCTTGAATTGCTCTGTTTCGGCTTCCCCGGCGATTTCCCGATAAAGCAACTCAGGCCGCTGTCCCGCCATAGCGATTGTCTGGAAAATAACGGCGACCATATGTTTGCAGAAGCCCTCATAGGGACACGTGCAGAAACTGATTGCGAAAAAGTCCGTATCCAGTTCAACTTTATAAGGCTGCCGCCGCGTACCGTTGACCTGCGAAATGATCTTCCCGTTCGGGATGAATTCGACCGCGCGCACCTTTTTCTTCAGATAATAGTCAAAACCTCTGTCGATCATTTCCGGCGCAAATCGGTTCTTCAGTTCTTCTTTCAAATAGTCCAATGCATGGGATTTGAGCGGAATGGCGGGCAAAACGGAACATCCTTTCCGTGAAAAAGCGTCATATATGCAAGTATATCATGTTCCTGCGCAGACGTGGAAGGCGCACGCGAAGCGCTGGAATTGCCGGCATCCCCGGTCGAAGATGACAGATATGGGAGAAAACCTTGTCACTCGGTTGTCTATGAAGTTATAATGATATGGGCTACATAAAATGACAGGTTTTTATGCGGTTTTGCAATCCGAATAATAGGGAGAGAAACCTTGTGGAAGAAGAAATCAGCTTGCGAGAGATTATCGAAACGGTCTGGAATGGCAAATGGATCATAACGGTCGTAACGGTCGCGGCGATGATCATATCGGGAATACTCAGTTTTTTTGTGCTTCCTCCCACATATGAAGCGACTTCGTTGGTCAGATTCAGCATCCCGCAGGTTGAGGGACAAACGGTAAACATCAACACCATTATGAATTCGTTTACGGAAACGACGAAAAGCGGCGCGGCGATCAACCGCATTATCTCCAAGCTGCAATTGGACAAGAAGGGCTACACGGTATCCGCACTAAAAAATGCGGTGCAAGTTCAACCCATCAAGGATACGAATGTGATTCGGATCTCGGTAAAAGGCAAAAATGCCGAAGATATTACGCTTATCGCCAATCTGCTGGCGTTTGAATTGGGCGCGCGGGCCGAAATATCGGACAGGGCCGGGAAAATTGTCAATGCCAAAAACGAGTTGATCGACGTTGAAGAGCAAATCAAAACCGCTCAGTCGCAACTGGCTGACGCTCAAAAGCAGCTTTCCGCAACGCCGGAGAAACTCATAACCAAAAAGTCGCTGGCGTCTGATCCCTACTTGCAATCGGTTATCGCCGAATCGACCGGCAATAGCAGCAAAAATTCCGGCGCATTGCAATTGATCGATGAAGAAATCAATCCGTTGTATACCGCGCTGACCGCCAAAATATCGGATGTGCAGCTGCAACTGACCGATTTGAACGCGCAGAAAGCAAACTTGCAAAATGAAATAAGCGTAAACGAACAGGAAATTGCGAAGTTGGAAACTCAGATCGAAAATGAAAAGCTGAAATCAAAAAGCTCGGAGCGCTTGCTAAGCGGCTTTAACGCCGTGTTTATTACGCCCGCGTTGCAACCGAATGAGCCGGTCGGCCCGAAAAAGCTCTTGAACATCGCTATCGCCGCGGTGGTCGGGGCCATGCTGAGCGTGCTGGCCGTGTTTTTGCGCCAGTATTGGATAAGTACGAGCAAACCGGAAGCGCAACTGGATAAGGGGATGGCAAGTTGAATCATGCTGTCAGGAAACTCACGCTGATACTGATTGATATTGTTCTCATTGTGTTTTCTGTCTGTATGGCCTATTTTCTGCGCTTTGATTTTCGCGTGCGCGAGCCCTATTTCAGGCTGATCCCGTATGTGGTGATGAGCCTTTCTTTCGTTACGGTTTGCAGTTTTCATTTGTTTAAAGTGTACCGGCGAATTTGGCGGTATGCCGGCATCAACGATCTGCTGGCCATCGTCAAGGCGAGCTTGCTTGCGGTCTTTGTTTTTTTTGTCGCCCATCACTATATAATACATACTTATTTGCCGGATATGATCGTGCCGCGCAGCATTTATCCGTTGGCGGCGATCATGATCGCCATGACGTCCGGCGGGATTCGCCTGTTGTGGCGCATCTGGGCGGAGAGCACGGGCAGGATTCAGCCGCACAACCGCCGCACGCTCATTATCGGCGCGGGTGAAGCGGGGAGGATGGTCGTCAAGGAGCTGCGCCAGACGCAGTCCGAACTGTATCCGATCGCTTTTATCGATGACGACGAATACAAGTTTAACCACGAGATTTTGGGTGTGCCGGTGCTGGGAAATCGGGGCGATATCCCGAAAATAGCCGAAAATTATAACATCGAGGATATTATCGTCGCCATGCCGTCCGCATCGCGTTCGGAAATCGCCGAAGTCATTGAAATCGCCAAGCGGACGAACTGTCAGATCAAAATCCTTCCGCGGATGGAAGATTTGTTGAACGGCAAGCTGACCGTAAACAGCATCCGCAATGTGAGCGTGGAGGATTTGCTGGGCCGCGACCCGGTAAAGGTTGATCTGGACGGAATTTCCGATTATTTGCGCGGCCAGGTTGTCCTGGTAACCGGAGCGG
Organism: Bacilli bacterium; assembly: GCA_036381315.1. Taxonomy (NCBI): domain Bacteria; kingdom Bacillati; phylum Bacillota; class Bacilli; species Bacilli bacterium. Next base: position 13,978 of record DASVDB010000088.1, read on the forward strand.
GCGGTTCCATCGGTTCCGAATTATGCCGGCAAATTTCCGGCTTTCGGCCGGAGAAGTTGTTGCTGCTCGGACATGGGGAGAACAGCATCTACGAGATTGAACTGGAATTGCGCCGGAAATTCCCGGAACTTTCCCTGGAGCCTGTTATCGCGGATATTCAGGATAAGGCGAGAATCCGGCAAGTGTTCGCGCAATATCGTCCCGCGGTCGTTTTTCACGCGGCGGCGCACAAGCATGTGCCGTTAATGGAGAAAAATCCGGCGGAAGCGGTCAAAAACAACGTGTTCGGCACGAAAAACGTCGCGGAATGCGCCCGGGAATTTCGAGCCAGGCGGTTCGTGCTCATTTCCACCGACAAGGCGGTCAACCCGACCTCGGTGATGGGCGCTTGCAAACGCGTCGCCGAGATGATCGTGCAAAGCCTGAATACGGGAGGCGGAACCAAATTTGCCGCCGTTCGCTTCGGCAATGTGCTGGGCAGCCGAGGCAGCGTCATTCCGCTGTTCAAAAAACAGATCGAAGCGGGCGGCCCCGTGACGGTCACGCATCCGGATATGATCCGCTATTTCATGACGATCCCCGAGGCCGTTCAGCTTGTGATTCAGGCCGGCGCGCTGGCCGAAGGCGGGGAAGTGTTTATTCTGGATATGGGCAAACCGGTCAAGATCGACGATTTGGCCAAAGACTTGATCCGCTTGTCCGGGCTGGAACCGGGAAAAGACATCAACATAACCTATACGGGGATGCGTCCGGGCGAAAAGCTGTTTGAAGAGATCCTTAGCAAAGAAGAAGGCGCGGCGGCGACGAAGCATGACCGCATTTATGTCGGCAAGCCGCTGGAAATATCGCCGGATGAACTGCAAGCGGCGCTGCTCGAACTAAACCGCTCATTGTCGGAAGCAAATCCGGCCGATGATAAAGATGCGATCGGTGTAAGACGGGCGTTGAAACAGATCGTCGCGAGCTATAAGTGGCAAGAAAAGGGCGGCGCCCCGCCACGCGCCTCGGTCGATGAGGCGTTTCGCGCTTCGCTGGAAGTATTGGCGGCATTGGACCATAAAACAACGTGAAGGGACATTGCAGATGAAGAAGACAATCGCGAAAACATCTTCCCGGACGAGCTCTTTTGCGGAAACCAGATCCGTATTGTTCTGGCTGATCATGGCGTTCACGGTCGCCTTTATGTTCATCGCGCCGTTTGCGCGGGGACTGTTTAACGGCGGTCTGATTTCCTTTGAACGGCCCATCTATATCGCGTTGGCCTGGTCGGCCGCGGCTTTGTTTCTGCTTGCGATACACTTTTTTACGCATTGGAAAATGAATCATCACCGCGATTTGCTGTCGCTTGCCGTTTGGCTCATACCGCTCTGCTACCTGCTCGCCATGATTCAGGCGGTCTCGTATCATGCGGCCATGAACGAACTGTTCCTGCATGTAATGTACGCGGTATTTTTCCTGATCGGAGCCTATTTTGCCGGCAAAAAGCCTGGTTCAACCATCCTGCTGTACGGGTTGCTTGTGTCGGGGTATGTCCTGGTCATCCACGGTTTTTTGAACTGGTTCGGCAATGCGCATTATCGGGATGCCGTTCTTGGCAACCGGCTGTCCGGCGTGTTTCAATATCCGAATACGTACGCCGCTTACCTGATTGGCCTTTTGCTGGCCAGCCTTGTTGTAATGGTAGCCGCCAAAAAGTGGTATTGGATTATCGCGCATGCGCTGATGCTGGTTCCCATTTTTGTCTCGCTTCTATTGACGTTGTCCCGCGGCGGGCTGGTCGTGTTGCCGATAGCGGTAATTGTTTGTCTGTTGTTCCTGCCATGGCGAAAGCAACTGTTTGTCTTGTTGTATCTGGTTTTGGCGGCAGTACCCGCCTTGGCGGTATTCGGCAAATTGACGGCCATTCGAACGCAGCTGGCGGCAAAATTCGCCGCTTCCGTTTCGCAGCAAGGCTGGTTCATCCTGATACTATGCTCGTTAGCTGTGGCAATCGTCGTTTGGGCTATCCACAGATTTGCGGCGATCCCGTGGTTCCGGAAAAATCCGGCGATTAAAAAATTCCGTCCGGCCAACGCGGTCATCCCCTGCATCCTGTTCGTATCGGCCTTGGCGGGGGCTTATCTGTTGTTTGGCAATAGCGGCTTGGCCGAGAAACTGCCGAACGGGCTGAAACAGCGGATTGAAAGCGTCAGCCTGGAAGATAGCAGCATAGCCGGTAGGGCGGTGTTCTACAAGGATTCGTTCAAAATATTGCAAGATTACCCCGTGCTGGGAGCCGCCGGCGGCGCGTGGGCCAGCCTGTATCCCGCATATCAAAGCTATCCGTATACCAGCCGCCAAACCCATAACGTAATCTCACAAATTCTGGTGGAGACTGGCCTAATCGGCGCGATTGTGTTCATCTTTTTTCTCGGCTATCTGTGCTTCATCTATATTCGCGGCGAAAGAGGCGACGAGCCGGATGAATCCAAACTGGCGTTTCCTGTGTTCGCTTTTGCCCTCTTGATCCATAGCGCGATCGATTTCGATATGTCGTATGTGTTTTTATCCGCACTGGTGTTTCTCTGCCTGGGAACAATGGCTTCCGCGACCGCTGCCGGGAAACGGGA
>DASVDB010000089.1 GCA_036381315.1 Bacilli bacterium
TTCTTGTCCAGCTTTGGCTCAGTCTCGGCACCGGATTTCTGGCATTCATCGCCGGGCTGCAGACGGTCGACAAGACGTTGTATGAAGCGGGAGCTGTCGATGGCGTTAGAAATCGTTGGCAGGAGTTGTGGTATATTACGCTGCCTTCCATGAAGCCGATGCTCATGTTTGGGGCCGTTATCCAGCTTACCGCATCGCTCGCGGTGGCGGACGTTTCGATTTACATTGCCGGTTTTCCGAGCGTCAACTATGCAGCCGAAACGATCGTCACGCACTTGATAGACTTCGGTACGATCCGCTTCGAGATGGGCTATGCGTCCGCCATCGCAACCGTCCTGTTCATTCTGATGGTTGGAACGAATCTAATCGTGCAACGACTGCTGCGGAAGGTGGGGAACTAAATATGAAACTTGCGATCCCGCTGCGCAAAGAACGCATCAATCGCTCCTTCCTGGGAAACCTCTCCCTGTTTGTCTTTCTGGCGATTGTCGGCGTCTTTATGGCCCTGCCGCTCGTCTACGCGATTAACGCGGCGTTTAAACCGCTCGACGAGATTTTCCTGTTTCCGCCGACGCTGTTCGTCCGGCATCCGACCCTCGATAACTTCGCCGATTTGCTGACGCTCTTGGGCCAGTCGTGGGTGCCGTTTTCCCGCTATATTTTCAATACCGTGTTCATAACCCTGATGGGCGTTTTCGGCCATGTTATTTTGGCCTCGGCGGCGGCGTATCCGCTCGCGAAGCATCAATTTCCGGGCAAAAATATTTTGTTTACTACTGTCGTGCTCGCGCTCATGTTTTCGCCGCAGGTGACGTCGATTCCGAACTATATGATGATGTCGTGGCTCGGATTTATTGATACGTACTGGGCCGTTATTGTCCCGGCATTCGCGTATCCGCTCGGGCTTTATCTTATGAAACAGTTTATGGAGCAAATTCCGGATGCGTTGCTCGAGTCGGCCAAAATGGACGGGGCGAGCGAATATCGGATCTTCTGGCGTATCGTCATGCCGAACGTCAAACCGGCGTGGCTCACGCTGATCATCTTGCTGTTTCAGCTTTTATGGGGAACCGACGGCAACGGCTTTATTTACAGCGAGCAGCTGAAAACGCTTCATTATGCCTCAAATCAGATCATATTTGGCGGCGTGGCACGCGCTGGCGTCGGCTCGGCAATTGCCCTCATTCTGATGAGTGTGCCGATTGTGCTGTTCATTTTCTCGCAAAGCCGCATCATCGAAACCATGGCAACTTCCGGCATGAAAGATTAGAGGGGGTGACAGCGTGAACAGATCAAAAGCACTTGTGTTGTCACTGATCGTATTCCTGTTCGCGGCATCGGCCGAGGCGCCGGTTGCCAGGGCGGCTGCGCCATACGAAGCATACACGTATGATTTTTATGAAGACGCTGTGCCATTGCCCGCTCCTTTTCTGCCGGACCGGGCCATCGCCGGAAGCGATCTTGGCGTCGGAGAATTCAACCAGCCGAACGATATATTCGTGACGGATGACGGCATGATCTATATCCTGGACAGCGGAAATGCGCGCGTGATCGTGTTGAACAGCGACTGGAGCGTCGTTCGCGTTATCCGCACATTCGCCGCCAACAACGGCAAAGAGGACGGCTTTGCCAACCCCGTTGGCTTGTTCGTTTCCGCCGATAAGGAAATCTACATTGCGGATACCGATCATCACCGCGTCGTCGTATTGTCGGATGATGGCAAACTGGTCAAAATTGTGGAAAATCCTCAATCGGATATTTTGCCTAAGGACTTTGATTTTTCGCCGCTTAAAGTGGCGGCTGACCAAGCGGGCAGACTTTATGTCGTGGCAAGAGGCGTCTATGAAGGGATCATGCAGTTTGCTGAAAAGGACGGCTTCATGGGCTATGTCGGTACGATCAAAGTTTCTCCAAGCCCGTGGGATCGGCTTTGGCGAGCGCTTTCCACGAAAGCGCAGAAACAGCAAATGCAGTTGTTTGTGCCAACTGAATTTGCCAGCATCGATATCGACAGCAAAGGGTTCGTTTATGCAACCACTCTCGACATCAATTCAGATGAAACAATCAAGCGCCTGAATCCTACCGGCGAAGACGTTATCAAACGTTTCGGTTACTATCCGAACAAAGGCGACATTCGTTACCGGAGGCTCGGCAACAATTCCGGCCCGTCGCGGCTCGTCGACATCAAGGTGCTGGACGGCGGCATGTATGTCGCGCTTGATTCGCTTCGTGCGCGCCTGTTCACATACAACGACGAAGGGGAATTGCTATACGCCTTCGGCGGAAGAGGCACGCAAATCGGCGTGTTCAATACTCCGGTTGCGGTGGAGCGGCTTGGCGACAGCTTGGCGGTGTTGGACCGGGGCAAAAACAACATCGTTGTATTTAAGCCGACGAAATTCGGCAGCCTTGTCAATCGGGCAACTGCGGAGCACTTTGCCGGAAACGATGCGCAAGCGGTTGTGCTGTGGAAAGAAGTGCTCAAACTGAACACCAACTACGACATGGCCTATCTCGGGATCGGCAAATCGCTTTTAATGGAGAAGCATAACGAAGAAGCGATGCAATATTTCAAGCTCGGCATGGAACGGAAGTATTACTCTACAGCTTTCAAGCGGTACCGCAGAGAAGTCATGCAGAAATATTTCGGCCCATTCATGACCGGTCTCATTTTGCTTATTGCCGGTTTTGCCGCCTTTCGGATTGTAAGAAAAGTCCAAATGAGGAGGACGCGGAGTCATGAAGCACGATTTGATTAAATTTCCGCTTCACATTATCGTGCACCCGTTCGACGGATTTTGGGATTTAAAATATGAAGGCAAAGGGAAAGCCAGGGTAGCGCTTTTAATTGTGCTCCTAATGGTCCTGACTGTGATCGTGCAAAAGCAATATGCGGGGTTTCTTGTTAACTTCGTCGATCCCCGCGCGTTGAACAGCATGGACGATTTGGTGTATACCGTCATTGCGTTTTTGTTGTTTTGCATAGCCAACTGGTCTGTTACGACGCTCATGGAAGGCGAAGGCAAATTCAAGGAAATCGTGATGGCGACCGGTTATGCGCTGCTGCCGCTTGTGCTCATCAATTTGCCGATGACGTTTTTAAGCCGCATCATGACGCAAGAAGAAACGCCGTTTTACTATTTGATGAATTTTCTGGCCGCAATCTGGTTTATTTTCCTGCTGTTCGTCGGCAACATGACCGTACATCAATACACCGCGGCGAAAACGGTTTTTACGCTTATGCTCACGGTCATCGCGATGGGCTTCATCGTATTCCTCTGGTCGCTTGCGTTCAGCCTCGGGATGCAAATCTATTGGTTCATTTATGATGTGTATCGTGAACTTGTATTCCGCACTTAAAGGAGGCCGCGCCTGATGAAAAAGCGCTGGAAAATCTATACGGTGTCGGCCTGTGTCGCGATGATCGGGCTCGTTTCGCTTATCTTTGGTCCGATTCTGCGCGGGGCGCCTGCCGTAGATGTCGCCAAGTACGTTCAAGCAGCCGGCCAGACGGCGCCTGCAACCGAACTGAAGTTTCTCTCCGACAACGGCAACGTCGTTTCCGGTATGAAGCTTACGGCGCAGACAGACGGATTGTCGCTTTATTTCAACGAAGAAACGGCCGAGATTGCCGTTCTAGTCCGCAAAAGCGGCAAAATATGGCGCAGCAATCCGGAAAACCGGGACAAGGATGCGATCGCTTCATCTTTTGAGAAAGAACGGCTCGCTTCACAATTTACGCTAAGCTTCCGGGACGCAATCGGCACGCTTACGACGTTCACGAGTTTTGCGGATAGCGTGAAGCGCAAACAGTTCAAGTCGGAAAAAATTGCGGGCGGCGTTCGGGTCACGTATACGCTTGGCGATATGTCGGTAGGCATTGAGGCGCTGCCAAAGCGAATCAGCAAACAGCGAATGCAGGAAAAGGTGCTGAGCAAACTCGACGAAGCGACGGCGAAATATGTAAGCAACCGTTACTTTCCGCTGGATTCGAACCCGGACGTGTTGGAGCGGCTTGACACGGCTGTTTCCCGGGCGCTTGTGCTTGGCCGCATGCTGGACGCCTTCGCCAGGGCCGGATATACGAAAGAGGATCTGGCTTTCGACAACAAGGAAAACGGAATCGCCGGGGCGGCCGCCGAAGACCGCCCGAACTTTACCGTTCCGGTGGATTATCGGCTGGAAGGCGATTCGCTTGTCGTTTATGTGCCGGTCGGACAAATTCAGGAAAGTAAAGGTTATCGTATCCTCACGCTGGAACTGCTTGATTTCTTTGGGGCGGCCGGAGCCGGGGAACAGGGCTATATGCTTGTGCCGGACGGATCGGGCAGCCTGATTCGCTTGAATAATGGAAAATTCAAGGAAGAAGTATATGTGCAACGTATTTATGGCGACGACGAGAACGATAATGGCTGGCGTCGCGGCCAGATTGCCGAGCCCGCCAGACTGCCGGTATTCGGTCTGAAAGCGGGAGACGATGCCTGGTTTGCCGTGATCGAGAAGGGTGAAGGGATCGCCAGCGTGAACGCCGATGTAAACGGAAGGCAAAATTCGTACAATTACGCCTACGCCAGTTTTGCCATTCGCGGCGAGGATACACTTGAACTGTACAAGGGCGACAAGGTGGATGAAATCCAGCTGCTTACCGAATCCCGTTACGAAGGGGATCTGCAAATTCGCTACAATTTCCTGACAGGCAGTGACGCGAGCTATTCCGGCATGGCCCGATTGTATCGTAATAAGCTGGTCAAAGATGGTGTGCTGAAACCGCGCAAAGCGAAAAAAAATCTGCCGTTTTACGTCGATATACTGGGCGCGGTGGAGAAGCGCAAAACGTTTCTCGGCGTGCCGTACAAGGGACTCGTGCCGATGACGACCTTCGCCGAGGCCGGTGAAATCGCCGACAAGCTCAAATCAAGCGGCGTATCCAATTTACAGATGCGCTATCTGGGTTGGTTTAACGGGGGATTGAACCACAAAATTCCGGAGCGTGTGTCGGTGGAAGGAAAACTTGGCGGCAAATCCGGCTTGCGGCAATTGGCCAGCCATATTCAGGCTCAGGGCGGCAGGCTTTACCCCGACGTTGCCTTTCAGCACGTGTTTTTCGGCGACTGGAATTTTAAACCCGCTTCCGACGCCGCACGCTTCGTCACGCGGGAACAAGCCATACGCTACCCATATAACCGCGCCTTAAACAGCATGGATTCCGATCTTGGGCATTATTATTTGCTGTCGCCGGCGAAACTGCCGTATTTTGTCGAGCGATTCATCTCCGGTTACAACCGCTACGGACTGGATTCGATCGCGCTGCGGGACCTGGGCGACCTGCTGCATGCGGATTATCGGGTAAACCGCGTCGTATTCCGCGACACCGCCAAAAATATTGTCACGCAACAATTAGGCAAGCTGAAAATCGCCTATCCGAACGTGATGGTTGCCGGCGGCAATGCCTATGCGCTGCGCTACGCCGATCAGTTGATCAATATTCCGACAACTTCCAGCGGCTTCAATGTCACGGATGGGGAAGTGCCGTTTTACGAGATGGTTTTGCACGGTTATCTCGATTATGCCGGTTCGCCGATGAATCTGGATGACGAGCAGGATTTGACGTTCCATCTGCTCCGTTCTGTCGAGTATGGGGCGGCGCCGCATTTTCTGTGGTCGTACCAATCATCTTCCGAACTGAAATTTACGCCATACAACACGCTGTTTTCAACCGATTACCGAGATTGGCTCGAGCAGGCGGCGGATTTATACGGAAAACTTAACAGGGCGCTTGGCGGCCTGCAATCGGTCCCGATCGCCGAGCATATCCGGGTTAAACCCGATGTTGCCAAAGTGCGTTACGAAAACGGGACATCCTTGTACATTAACTACACCGACAAGCCTGTTACCGTGGACGGAGTAACGATTGAAGCGAAAAATTTCGCGGTGGGCGGTGACACAAAATGAACAAAAGAAGATTGACATTAACGCATAAACGGGCGCTTCTGGGATACATGTACATCCTGCCGTGGCTGCTCGGCTTCCTGTTTCTGTTCGCAGCCCCGCTTCTGCAATCGCTGCAATTCAGCTTAAGCGAATTGAATGTTGCTCCGGGTGGATTTTCCTTGCGTTATATCGGTCTGAAAAACTACAGCGACGCCTTGTACGTCGATCCGAACTTCAACCGCATTCTGACCGAGTCCGTGGCGGAGATGTTGTGGAACGTGCCGATGATTTTGTTTTTCAGCCTGTTTGCCGCAACGCTGTTGAACTCCCGGTTCAGAGGAAGGCCGGTTGCCCGCGCGATCTTTTTCCTTCCGGTCATTCTGGCCTCGGGCGCCGTCGCTTCCGCGCAAGCTTCCGGTTTGATTCAACTGACGGGAAGCTCCGAAATCGCCAAGGAACTTGGGCAACAGCAGCAAAACGGCATCGACGTGTTCGCGCTTGTTGAGATGCTTTCGCAAACCGGCATGCCCGAATGGTTCAGCAATTATATTGTGGATGCCGTAGAGCGGATTTACGAGATCATCCGCAGTTCCGGCGTGCAAATACTGATCTTTCTGGCGGCGCTGCAGTCCGTTCCGGCGACGATGTACGAAGTGGCGAAAATGGAAGGCGCCACGGCTTACGAAATATTCTGGAAGATCACATTTCCGATGGTGAGTCCGCTTATCCTGACGAATGTCATCTATACGATTATCGATTCGTTCACGAACAGCACGCTGACGAGAACCATCTATCTGACGGCGTTTCAGGCGCAAAATTTCG
>DASVDB010000090.1 GCA_036381315.1 Bacilli bacterium
GCCACTAGCACTACGGTCGCGCCTGCCCGGGCCAATCTTTCCGCCGTCACAGCCCCGATGCCGCTTGACGCCCCCGTTATGATCGCCACTTGTCCCTGAAACATACGATTCCTCCGCATGACAGTTTGCTTTGCCTTTTCGGCTTGCGCATATTATACTGAAATCATAACATTGCCGCCAACGCGAAACGCTGTTCCGCCAAGAATATGCAAAAAAAGCGGGAAGCCGCCGGACCAACCGCAAACTTTCCGCTTTCCATGAAACGTTTGTTACGCAATGATGACTTGAATGTCCAATTCGCCGATGTTTTCCATTTTTAAGGGAATGGTCAACGCCTTTTTATCGATAAAATCATGGTTGCCTTCCGTATGGATGACGCGCGGCGGGGTAATATCCACCTTAATTCCCTGCCCGTATAAAAGCGTGCTGGCATTTCCGCTGATCATATTGCCAAGTTCCGATATAGCGCTTTTCCCGAGTTCGTCAATTTCGGTTATTGCATATCCGCCCATCATTGCGGAAATGATTTTCAGCGCACATTCCTTTCGCAAGCCGAAAACGATATCGCCGGTCATTTGGCCGCTCATTCCAATTTCAATCCATAAATAGTCTTCCAAATATTTGAGCTTTTTTACGCCCAATTCCCCGGTAACAGGGCGAACGTTAATCACCTGTTCAATGACGACTCTGGCGGATTCCAAAAAGGGATTGATGTATTCTGATTTCATTGCTGAGCTCCTTTTTCGACAATTTTCTGTCAATTGGGACTCCGTTCACACCGATACTTTATTATAGCCAACTTTCGCCAACAAGTACACATTTTTCGCTTAAAAGCGCGCATGCGGGAGGGAAACCATGCCAAATATATGGACGCATAACATCTATGGAAATTGTTTGCTGGAAAAGTTGGAGTTGACCGGCCTATTGGATCGGGACAAGGGAAAACAGCTGTTTCAATTGGGTTGCCAGGGCCCCGACTTTTTATTTTATCACCGCTTTTGGCCATGGCAGAAAAAAAGCGTCATGAACGAATTGGGTAGCCGCATGCATAAAGAGCATTGCGGCCCGGTAATCGGGCATATGGCCGAATATTTGCTTACGGCGAACAAGACGCTTCAAGATCCCGAAACGTTGTATCTTCTCGGATTTATAAGCCACCATTTGCTGGATCGCAACCTGCATCCGTACATTTTCCTGAAATCCGGTTTTCGCAAATGGAACCATCAGCGGTTTGAGGTCATGCTTGATACGGTTATGGTCAAAAAGCTGCTGCATAAGGAAACATGGCGGATTCCGGTCTGGCGGGAAATTTACATTGGCGAAGGTTTTCCAAACGGCATCCTTGAGATGCTGAATAACATGCGCCAACGCTTCTTTCCCGAATACGGCGAAAGCCCGGACGCCGCGCGGTGGAATGAAGCCTATCGAGATATGGTGAAGGCGCAAAAAATATTCCATGACCCTTACAAAATCAAAACGATTTTGACTTTGCGGCAAATCGACCCGCTCGTCTACAAGCGCAAATTGCCGCCGGTCGATCTCATGAACGAAGCGAAAGCGCCCTGGCACGATCCGACGTCAAAAAACATGGTAAGCGACAAGAGCGTCTGGGAGCTATGGGACTTGGCGCTCGCAGACGGGATGGCGGTTTTAACCCCCGTGGTCGAGCTGTTTAAGGATAAGCACGCATCCGCCGATCGGCTCGCGCAGTTTGCGCTTACGCTGGACAATATTTCCTACGAAACGGGAAAGCCGCTTGACAGCGGCAGCGAAATTTTATACGAAGATCCCATTATTTAGCTTGGGATGCAATTGCCACGGCGTTAGTTCAGTTCCGCCTGCTTTATGCCTTTGTCCAAATTTACGGCAGCCAGCATGGCGATGCCGGCTAAGAAAAATACGAGCAGCGAAATGATGCCAAGCCGCCCCGAACCGGTCATCTGGTTGACAACTCCAAATACGAGCGGGCCGAAAATCGAAGCGAATTTCCCCGAAACGGACAAAAATCCGAAAAATTCGGCCGACCGGCTTTTGGGCACCAGTTTGCTGTAAATCGAACGGGCGATGGATTGGCTGCCTCCCTGCACGAAGCCGACCATGACGGCCAGGATATAAAAATGCAGCGCCGTTTGCATAAAATACCCGGCAATCAGAATGATTACATACGTGAACAGCGAAATATACAACGATGGTTTCGAACCGATTTTCTCCGCAATTTTTCCCAACAGGACCGTGCACGGAATGCCGACAAATTGCGTAATCAATAGCGCCGCGATCAAAT
>DASVDB010000091.1 GCA_036381315.1 Bacilli bacterium
ACAATGTACCCTTTTTCCAAAGTGAATCGCGTCCCAATGACGTAATTGATTTGCGACGGTACGCACTGAAACTGGTCAGCCAACTCATTCCGCTGAATCTCGGCGATGCCATCCGGATTCGCCTGCAGCATATTTTTTAAATACTGTTCGATAATATCGGAAATATTGCGCATCCCATTCCTCCCGAGTTCCGACATGAGCATAACTGCTGACTTTGACTTTCTTTGACCTTACTTTATTATAACCAAATTTTGCGGTTTTTTTCAAGGCTTTTGCGCATCTTTTATTGTTGACCGGGAAAACGAATTTATTTCATTACGTAAAAAAGGACCGCGAAAGCCCGTCGGGCTTTGCGATCCGCCGACAAAACCGGCAGTTAAGCCGTTGTTTAAAAAAGCGTCAATTTCAACGCGATTAAGAGGACAAGACCAGGCAAGCCCAATATCGACACCGTAAGCAAAGTCGTAATATTAACCGGAATGTGCAGCGCATATCGGCCGCCGATGTAATTGACCACTATTAACAAAAAGCCCGCAGCAACGACGTTAAGCAGCAAATACCCAAAGTAACGTAAGCGCAGCTTAGCTTTAAACAGCAAGATAAGAAGCAGCGCCAATGAAATGATAAAAACGTAAAGCCACATTATTCATCACCAACATGTTCGCGGTTTTCCAAACTTTGCGCACGCAAATGAATATTTTTCGCATGCTTGAGCAATAGCTCATATTTCTTTTCTGCCGCTTCCAACAAATAGATGGCATAATCAACCTGATCTTTGCCTACCGCCTCGCCAAACCGATTTTGCGCCGCGATCCAATCCGCCTTGGCCTTATTGATTTCCTGGATAAGCAACAAATGCTCCGGCAACATGTGCGATCGTCGGAGGAAGCGTAGCTTTAACCGATCCAAACAAAAACGCACGCACCCCTTCACCCTTTCCCGACTTGTCCGTCTCAACCGGTCTCATTCCATCTTATGGGGACCGGGCGGGGTTTAGAACCGCATAAACGGCAAAAAAACCATCCGCAAAGGATGGTTTTATCGGCGCACCTTACAAGCTTAAATTTCCCGCCTTCCTTCCAACGCTTTCGACAGCGTTACTTCATCGGCGTATTCCAGGTCGCCGCCTACCGGCAAGCCGTGCGCAATGCGCGTAACCTTAAGCCCAAAAGGTTTTACCAACCGCGAAATATACATCGCGGTCGCTTCGCCCTCGATATTCGGATTGGTCGCCAGAATCAGTTCCTGCACTTGCTCGTCTTCCAAACGCCTGACGAGCTCCGCCAGCTTGATATCGTCAGGGCCGATGCCCTCCATCGGCGAAATCGCACCGTGCAGGACGTGATAATAACCGTTGAATTCATGCGTCCGCTCCATGGCGACAAGATCTTTCGGCTCCTGCACCACGCATATGGCCGAAGCGTCCCGCTTTTTGTCCTGGCAAATGGCGCATGGATCAATATCGGTGATATTGCAGCAGTTTGAACAAAAATGCAGGTTGCGTTTGACGTTCACGAGCGCTTTGGCGAAATCGAGCACGTCCTCCTCTTTCATCCGCAGCACGTGGAACGCAAGCCTTCCCGCCGTTTTGACGCCAATTCCCGGCAGCCGGGTAAAAGCATCAATCAGCTTGGCGATCGGTTCGGGATAAAACAATGGTGTACCACTTCCTGACTATTAGAATAATCCTGGAATGTTCAGACCGCCGGTAAATTTGCCCAAATCCTGATTGGCCAACTCTTCGGCTTTCGTCAAGGCGTCGTTTACGGCAGCCAGCACCAGGTCCTGCAGCATTTCGACATCGTCCGGGTCTACGGCTTCCGGTTTGATCGCCACGCTTTGCACTTTTTTGTGGCCATTGACGACAACGGTCACCGCGCCGCCTCCGGCGGTGCCTTCAACCGTTTTGTTCCCCAGTTCCTCCTGGGCTTTCAGCATTTGTTCCTGCATTTTCTTGACTTGTTTCATCATTTGGTTCATTTGATTCATGTTTCTCATTTCAGCATGCAACTCCTTGTTTATTCTTCTTTAACCTCAACCATGTCTTCGCCAAACATTTCAATCGCTTCGTTGATCCATTCTTCCGCATATTTGCCGCCCTCTTCCGGCTCAAGTTCCAGCACCTCGCGCTGATTCTCGCGTTCGGCGCCGCCTGTTGCGATTTCATCCCAATCCTTTTTCATTGTCGTCAACAACTTGAGCGGCTTGGAAAAAACATCGCTTAACGCTTGCTCAATCAATTGCTTGTTGTCTTGTTTTTCGGTAGTTTCGCGGTGCAAATCATTTTTGAAGGCGACCAAAACGGCATGTTCATTCGCGGAAACCGGCTCGCCGTTGATCAGCCAGGCATGCACGGAGATTTTGCTGTCTTTTACGCGCGCCAGCACTTCGCTCCAATGCAGCTTGACATTTCTGGACCAGGGCGATTCCTGTTCGGCGGCGAACGCCGCCAATTTGTCCGGCCGCATGATTTTTACAATCGGAACATAAACCGTCTTGTTTTTTTTATGATCCGACGATTTGTCCGGCGCAAAACTTTTTTCTCCGCCGCCGGCATTTGCCAAATCGCGCACTTGCCGCTCCAACTCCGCGACTTTCCGTTCCAATTGGCGCACCGCATCAGCCGCCGCATTCGCCGTCCGCGGCTCTTCCTTCGCTTTTCGGCAAATTTTCATCAAGGCCACTTCAAACAGCGTGTTTGGCTGTGAGGCAAACTTCATCTCATTATGATAGTGGTTTAAAACGTCGATCATGTCAAACAGCTGCTTATTGCTGAGTTGCTGCGCCAGTTTGCGCATGGCGTCATCGACAAAAATGCGGCCGGATAACGATGCTTCCGGCATCATTTGCAGCATCAGCAAATCGCGAAAGTACATGATCATGCTTTCGATGCACCGTTCGGCGCTTTTGCCTTCCAGCATCCATGCTTCCGCGGTATCGAGCACGGCGCCCAGATCGGCGGAAAGCACCCGTTCGGTCAATTCGCCGAACTGTTCCGCGGAAACGCCGCCGGTAATCGCGATCGTATTTTGATAGGTTACGTCGCTGCCGGAAAAAGCGATGATCTGATCCAAAAGGCTTAAGGCGTCGCGCATGCCTCCGTCCGACAACCGGGCAATATGCTTAAGCGCCTTTTCTTCGGCGTTGATATGCTCCGCCTGGCAAATATGCCGCAGCCGGTCCAGCTGCGCTTCCATTTTTACCCTGCGAAAATCAAACCGTTGGCATCTGGAGATAATGGTAACGGGAAGTTTATGCGGCTCTGTGGTGGCCAGTATAAACATCGCGTGGGGAGGCGGTTCCTCCAGCGTCTTTAGAAGCGCATTGAACGCGCCGATAGTCAGCATATGAACTTCGTCGATAATATATACTTTGCGTCTTACTTCCGTTGGCGCATATTTGACTTTTTCCCGGATGTCCCGGATTTCATCAACCCCATTGTTGGAAGCGGCGTCAAGCTCGATGACGTCCATCACCGCGTTTTCGCCGATTCTCACGCAAGCGTCGCAGCAATTGCACGGTTCCTCCGCCGGACCGTGCAAACAGTTGACGGCTTTGGCCAATATTTTTGCGGCGCTCGTCTTGCCGGTTCCCCGCGGGCCGCAAAACAAATACGCATGCGAAATTCTTCCCTCTTTGAGGGAGTTTCGCAACGTTTGCGTAATATGCTCCTGCCCGACCATCTCGGCAAAAGTCTGCGGTCTCCACGCCCGATAAAGCGCAATATGTTGCTCCATAGCGACCTCTTCCGTCCTGCTCGGCATTTAACAATCAAAACTATTATACATCATACGGCGGCTACTTTTCGACATAGGGAATTGCAATGGTGAAAACGGCGCCCTTGCCTTTGGAAGAAACGCTGATCGTTCCGCCGATATCGTGGATAATCCGCTGGCATACGGAAAGCCCGAGCCCCGTCCCCGTTTCTTTCGTCGTAAAAAAGGGGTCGAAAATTTTATCGACCAAATAAGCCGGAATTCCCGGTCCGGTGTCGTGGATTTCCACAATGATGTTTTTGCCTTCCGCGTCATGTTTCTCCGTGATCGTTAACGTTCCGCCTTGTTTCATCGCTTCAATGCCGTTTTTGCAAATGTTCAGAAATACTTGCTTCAAGAGTTCCCGATCGGCAAGCACCTTCGGTTTTTTGAACTGCGGTTGATATTGCACATCCACTCCGTAGAGAATCGCCTCGTTGTTAATAATCGGCAAAATATCGACGATTACGACCGACAAATCGATTTGCCCGAACGATACGTTCCGCGGCTTGCTTAGCAGCAAAAATTCGCTGACAAGGTCATTGATCCGGTTAATTTCGGACAGCATGATCTCCGTAAAGTTATACTCTTTATGCATTTCTTTTTGTTCCAGCGACTTTTTCAATACTTGCAAAAATCCTTTGATCGAGGTCAGCGGATTCCGGATTTCATGCGCGGTTCCCGCGGCGATCTGGCCGATCATGGCCAACCGGTCGCTGCGCTGCACCTGCTCTTCCAGTGAACGCAAATTTGTGACGTCTTTAAAGATAATATAGGCCCCGACGATTTGTCCGTCGTCATCTTTCAGCAGGTTCGAATCCATCAACAGCTCGTATCGCTTGTTGTTGTTCGCCCACGGCACCGCAACGTTTCGCGCCACTTTTCCATCGAGAATCGCTTTTTGGATGAATCGATGCTCATCCGGAATAAAGGAAAATACCTCCTCCAGGTTTTTTCCGATCACGTCGGAACGGTTCACTGCGAAAATTTGGCATGCCATGTCGCTGATATTGACCAGCTTGAAATTCGTATCTATCAGTACAACGCCCAAGTTTACGTCCCTCATAAAGTTTCCGGCAAATTGCTGCAGCAGGTTTTGCGCATATTGTTGATCCAGATCGTACAGCGTCACTATGTATATGTCGCGATTCTCGACATTTATGGGCAGAAGGGAAAATTCGCTCACAGACTGTCTGGCGGAAGCCAAAAGCGTCAAATTGTTGCCGGAAGCGTTGCGGCAAGGCTGCGCGGCATCCAGACATTTTCTGACGTTGTCGGGCAAACTCGCGATTTGTTGCAGTCGCTTGCCAGGCAGGTCATTTTGCGTTAATCCGGTCTCGGCAAAAAATGCGGCATTCGCGGCGATCAGGGTTCCATCCCGGTGAATAGCCACCGCGCAATTGCGGTTTTTTTGCAGCAAAGTCGTCAGTTTCCGCAAAAATGTGTCGGATTCGTCATGAGAGTTCAATGGCACCC
>DASVDB010000092.1 GCA_036381315.1 Bacilli bacterium
ATGGTTCAGTTGTCGCTGTGGGTTGGAATAAGCATAACCAATGCGATGTTAACGACTGGCGCAATATTGTAGCGGTCGCGGCGGGTGACTGGCATACCGTCGGGCTTAAAGCGGACGGCGCGGTGGTTACTGTGGGTAACAACAGGTATCGCCAATGCGATGTTAGCGGCTGGCGCGGCATTGTGGCGGTCGCGGCAGGTTACCTTCATACCGTTGGGCTTAAATCAGACAGCACGGTGGTGGCTGTGGGTAACAATCGGTATGGCCAATGCGATGTTAGCGGCTGGCGCGGTATTGTCGCGATAGCGGCAGGCAGTCTTCATACCGTCGGCCTAAAATCGGATGGCACGGTGGTGGCTGTGGGGGATAATGAATATGGCCAATGCGATGTTGGCCGTTGGAGCAGCATTCAACTGACCGGCAACTAGTTAAATTTAACTGGATTTGATCCAGTTAATTTCTATGAAACAGCCGTTAAGCAGTGATTAATTGGATTTCATCCAATTAATTCACTTTATATCGGCTTAAAACGCCTAAAATCAAACAAAATAGTTGGATGAAATCCACTTAATTGCTTAAAAACTGTACATCTCAATAAAATTAGTTGGACAAAATCCAACTAAACGACTACCGGCTAAAGCCGGTAAATTTCTGTCAGCGGCTGAAAGCCGACCTTTTGGGCTAAAGCCTGCTGAAAAGCAATCTGTGGCTAAAGCCGCCTAAAGCTTGCCGAAGGACACTCGACGGTTTGCCGATCTGCGGCATTTTAGCTCGAAAGCCAAGTCGGTTTGCCAGGATGCAACCTTTTAATGATCGTAGCAGGGTACTTTCAGATCTAACGGACGTGACAGAGGCTATTTTGGGTTTTACGCCCGGTTTTCCTGTTTAACGGACGCAGGCGCGCTTATTCTGGCACTTCGTGCGGTTTTCAGGCAAAAATAAGGCGAATAGCCGCTGTGGCGTCCGTTAAAATTTTTGCCCAGCCTTTTTTCGGCAAATAGCCTCTGCTGCGTCCGTTAGCGCTGGGCGGGTGGGTTGTGCAGGAGCAGGAACGATCGTTCGGACGGTCTTACCACCATGATGTCCGCTTTTTATCCTTTAAACTTGCGGACGGCGGCGGCGAACCGGCGTATCCCTTCCTGCATCACGGAACGCGGGCAGGCGATGTTGGCGCGCAAAAAGCCGCGGCCTTCCTTGCCGAAAATGGAGCCTTCATTAAACGCGACTTTGGCGGATTTGTACATCAAATCTTTCAACACCGCCGGGTCGTCGGATATTTCGCGGCAATCCAGCCATACCAGATACGTGCCTTCGGGAACCATCACTTTTACTTCCGGGGCATGTTCCGCCATATGGGCGGACATAACCGCAAGATTGTCCCGCAGATAGACAAGCAATTCGTCAAGCCACCGCTCGCCTTTGTTGTAGCATGTCTCCACCGCGACTGCGCCGAGCGCGTTTTCCATATGGATCGAGAGCGCTTTTAGACGGCGGTTGTACGCATTGCGAATTTTGGCATTTTGCGTGATCACAATGGATGTCGGGATGCCGGGGATGTTGAATGTTTTGCTGGGGGCTGTGCAAACGACGGAATGCTCGGCAAAGTCTGCGGAAATGGACGCAAACGGAATATGCTTGTGCCCGCTGAACACCAAATCGCCGTGAATCTCATCCGATACGACAGTGACGCCATGCGCAAGACACAATTCGCCAAGCGTTTTGAGTTCTTCCATTGTCCATACGCGTCCGCCGGGGTTATGCGGGTTGCACAGCAAGAGCGCTTTAACGCCGGTAGCGAGCACGCTTTTTAAATGGTCGAAATCCATCCGGTACTGCCCGTTTTCCAAACGCAGCGGGTTGTTGACGACTTCCCGCCCGTTCATGGCAATGACATCATAAAAAGGATAATAAACCGGCGCCTGCAGGACGACTTTATCGCCCGGTTCGGTCAACGTTTCGACCAGGATGCTGAGAGCGGATACCACTCCGGGGCTTGTCGTAATCCATTCGCGCTTGATTTCCCAACCGTGCCGCCGCTTTTGCCAATTGATGACAGCGTCGTAATAGCTGTCCGTGCGAATCGTATAGCCAAACACGCCATGCGCAGTGCGTTCCACCAGCGCCTTTACGACTTCTTCGGGGGCGCGAAAATCCATATCGGCAACCCACATCGGCAAAATATCGGCGTCCCCGAACAACTTTTGCGACTGGTCCCATTTGTACGAAGATGTATGTCTCCGGTCCAATACCTCGTCAAAAATGGAATGCATCTTTTTCAAGCACCAACTTTCTGCTTTTTTCTTAAAACAAGCTTTATTCCGACATGGCGCTGTCGAAAACCGGGCTTTCCTGCGCTTCCCCGGGAAATAGCAGGAAAGCGGGCCGGGAAATAGCCGCCCGCTTTCACTATCACATGCTGAGCTTCGTTTAGAAAGCCTGTCAATCGCTTAGGACAACGCGATCGTCAAGCAGCTTTTCTCCCCGGATTTTTTCAAACTCGCGCAGCAAACGTTCCACGGTCAAATCCTTTTTCTGTTCCTGCGGCACATCAAGAATGATGCTGCCTTTGTCCATCATAATCAACCGGTTGCCCAAACGAATCGCTTGTTCCATATTATGCGTTACCATCAACGTGGTCAAGTGCGCTTCCTCGACGATTTGCCGGGTCAAACGCGTAATCAGTTCGGACCGTCCCGGATCCAACGCGGCGGTATGCTCGTCCAACAGCAGGATCCGCGGGCTGGTGAAGGTCGTCATCAACAGGCTTAGCGCCTGCCGTTCTCCTCCGGACAACGTGCCGACTTTGGCATTCAGCCTGTTCTCCAGCCCCAGTCCCAGACGGTTTAATTGTTCGCGGAACAGCTTCTTTTTCGAACGGGAGACGCCGATGTTCAACCCGCGGGTTTTGCCGCGGGCAAACGCCATCGCCAAATTTTCCTGAATCGTCATTTTCGGCGAAGTCCCGGCCAACGGATCCTGAAACACGCGTCCAATCCATTGCGCCCGGCGATATTCCGGCATATTTTGAATTTCTGTACCGTCCACAATGACTTTTCCATGGTCGGGCGGGAGCACGCCGGAAATAATGTTCATCAGCGTGGATTTGCCCGCGCCGTTGCTGCCGATCACCGTGACGAAATCGCCCTTGTGCAAATGCAGATTGATATTGACCAACGCCATTTTTTCATCGATGGTGCCGGCATTGAACAGTTTTGTTACTTCCCTGATTTCCAGCATTACGCTCCCCTCCTTTCACCGGAAGCGTCCACAGCGCGTTTTAATTGCTCGGCTCTTCTCTTAACGGTGCGCTTTTTCTGAATGTATTTTTGCAAAAGCGGAAACGTCAATGCGACGACGACGATCAATG
>DASVDB010000093.1 GCA_036381315.1 Bacilli bacterium
GCGGCGCATGATGGATCGGGGATATCGCATTTCGGTTACGCCGGACGTGTTGTACGAGCCGGAAATTCAGAATTTGGTGCGGCAGTATCCGTTGGATTTGCTCATGACGGAAACGGACGGGCCGTGGCCGTTCGAGGGGCCGTTTGCCGGACAAATGACGAATTCGGTGATGGTGAAAAGCGTCGCCGCCAAAATCGCCGAATTAAAAGGCGTCGCGCTGAAGGATGCGCAAGCGGCTTTATACGAAAATGCGGCGCGCTTTTACCGGTTTTAATTCCTGTGCGCCTCCCCGCGCTTCGCTAAAACGGGGGAACCGCCTCCTGCCGAATGATCCGCGGTTAGGGGGCCCGGATCGTCGCCCGGCTATCCATCTCAAGCATATGGGACCGCTGTGAAAGCTGC
The DNA here is from genome assembly GCA_036381315.1 of Bacilli bacterium. Lineage (NCBI taxonomy): Bacteria > Bacillati > Bacillota > Bacilli > Bacilli bacterium. The sequence continues at coordinate 403 of DASVDB010000093.1, forward strand.
GGTCCTTTCGATTTTTCCGGATGTGGTTGGCAATGCGGAAAAAATGATCTGTATTAATCCGCGCAAAAAAAGCCAAAAACCGCATGTATGCTGGGTTTTTGGCGTTGCATTTTCGAGGGCTGCTTGCGCAGCCCTCGCATGGGAGAGGAGAAACCGGATGAAGAACTTATGGGGAAACGTAAGTCTTCTCCGCGGTTGTCTACCGACATTTTCATGCCGATATCTAAATGATTGCCGGGTTTGCGTATTTTATACATGGCAAACGATAATTTTTCATCCGGCAGACGCATGGGCGAAATGGCGGAGCCAATCCGCTGCCGTCGGATTGATATTGCCATACGGTTTCCTTCCTGCCAGGAAATGTGTTACGATGGTAAGAAAATTGGAAGAGAGTGACGACACTTGCGGGTTGTATCCGGCATTGCGCGGGGCAGGCCGCTCAAATCCGTCCCGGGAATGGGCACCCGCCCGACGACCGACAAAGTGAAAGAAGCAATCTTCAGCATGATCGGGCCATATTTTTCCGGCGGAGTGGTGCTGGATCTTTTCGCCGGCACGGGCGCGTTGGGCATTGAAGCGCTCAGCAGAGGGATGGACACAGGATTTTTTGTCGATCAGGAATATAAAAGCATCGAAACGATCCGCGCAAATCTGCGCGCCACCGGTCTTGCCGATCGTGCGGAAGTTTACCGGAACGACGCTTTCCGTGCCATAAAAACGATGGCTAAACGGGGATTGCGGTTCGATCTTGTCTTTTTAGACCCGCCCTATAAAATAAAGACGATGGATGCGCTTTTGCTCACGATGCAGGAATTATCGATGATTCGAAGCGGCTGCGTCATCGTAATCGAGCATGACGCCCGGCACCATTATCCCGAAGTAATAGGCGGTTTGTCGCTCGCCAAGCGGGGGAAATACGGCGATACCGCCGTTTCCATCTATCAGTTTTGGAGTGGTGATCAATGAGCAACACGAATAAAGATCCGGTAATCGCGGTTTATCCAGGCAGCTTTGATCCCATTACGTATGGGCATTTGGACATCATTCACCGTGCCGCGGACATATTTGATCATCTCATCGTGGCGGTGCTGAACAATTCGAGCAAAGCCCCGTTGTTTACTGTGGATGAGCGAACCGAACTGCTGCAAGCGGTAACGAAAAATATTCCCAACGTGGAAGTGGACAGTTTTAGCGATCTTTTGATCCGCTATATGGAAACCAAGCAAGCAACCGTTATTGTGCGCGCACTGCGCTCGGTTTCCGACTACGAGTATGAATTGCAGCTGGCGTCCATGAACAGGCAAATCGGCCATGTGGAAACGCTGTTTATGACTTCAAATCCCAAATATTCGTACCTAAGCTCCAGCATCGTTCGGGAAATCGCGCGGTTTCGCGGACCGGTTACAGAGCTGGTCCCGCCGGAAGTGGAAAAAGCGCTGAAAAGCAAATTCGCGAAATAAGGTTATTTGGGTCGCGGCTGGCACATCCTGATAAAGCCCGCACTTGCAAGCAAAAAAACAAGCCAGGAAACAGCCGCGCTCAGGCCTAACAACCAGATGGCGCCTTGCGCGAAAAGCGGGGAAGCCGCGGCGGAAAGGTTCGGGCTTGCGACAACAGCGCGGAAAGCCTGCAATGCGCCGGGACTGCCGTAAAGCCAATGCGTAATCGGGCGATAGAGCAAGAGCGTAAAAAGAAAAGCGAGCGCGGCGTGTACGAGCCGCGCAAGAAGAAAGCGGCCGTAGTGAAACGCATTGGCGCCGACGATGCTCTTGACCTGGGCATGCACGGCAAAGCCGCTCCATGCGAGGATGCCGGCGGCAATGGCGGTCTGGGCGAGCTGTGTGGATGATATGTCCTGGCCGATCGCAAACACGCCGAGATTGGCTTCGACCGCTCCGGTTAAAATCGGGCCGGCCCACCGTCCGGGCAAACCGGCAAAACGAAAAGCGTACGCCATATATCCGGCGATGGCCGAAAAAAGTCCGGCCATACGCAGCATTTCCAAAAAAACGGCGGCGATCATCATCGTTCCGCCGATGACAAACAGATTTTGCGCCGCGGTCAAAACGGCATCGCCAAGGATTTTGCCAAATGCCCGGCCGTCTTCGTTGCGGACTTCGCGAATTGCGGTAAGGCAGCTTTTCAGCAAGGGCGGACGGTCGGCGGGACGGAGATGTTTTTCCCCGCTCATGTTTGCGGCGAAACGTCCGAACAGCCCGATAGCGATTGCCGATGCCGCTTGCGCCAAAAAAAGTACGGCGCCTAGTTCAGCCCGGTGTAAAAAGCCAACGGAGATTGCGGTGAATACCCACATCGGCCCGGCAATATGCGACATAGCTACGACGCGTTCCGTTTCGCCGGGCGTCAGCAGCTTGCGCCGAAACAATCTGCCGGCGACATCGGCGCCTGCGGGATATCCGGCAATAAGCCCCGCCGCGAACGCCAGGCCGCACTCGCCCGGCAGGCGGAAAGCAAAGCGCATGAACGGATCGGCCAATACGCCGAGCGCCCGGACGATGCCAAAGGCAAAGAGCATTTCCGTCAGGACAAATACGGGCAGCAGTGACGGGAATAAAATTTCCCACCAAATTTGCAAACCATATAGCGATGCCTGAAATGCCCTGCTCGGGAACAAAATAATGAGGATAACAAATGCAACGACTGCCGCTCCGAACAGGGCGGTGACCGATTTTTTTGCGGTAGCGGCCGGGAACTTGTCCATAGCATCATTCCGCCTTTTTTCGCTTTTGTACATGTTTACGAAGCGGCGCTTGCTTTTAGACCGAGCTTTTGCCGCAGGGAAGGGAAGAGAGCCATGAATGAATCCGAATTCGACGCTCATAAGTTAGCCGGAGATAATCAAAACGTAAACGGCGGCCGACATCGCCGCAATCCGCGTGCCCGCTCGGAGTATACGCGATGGCTGATTTTTTTCGCGATCGCCGCCATTCTCGGCAGTTATGTGCTTGTATTTATGCCGACGCAATACGTTATTTTTTCACCGGGCACGGCTGAGGAAGTGAAGCCGATGATTCATGTGCAAGACGGCGATCCGTCCGAACAAGGAACCTTCATGCTGACAACGGTGCGGATGACATACGCAAATTTGTTTTCCTATTTATATGCGTCGGTTACGCCGCATACGGAAATACTTCAGAAGAAAAATGTGTTTAGCGAAGGCGAAAACGAAAGCGAGTATTCGAAGCGGCAGCAAATGATCATGATCGATTCGCAAACCAATGCGATGCAAGCGGCCTATAAACGCGCCGGAGTGCCGTATCACGTCGTCACGCAAGGAACGGTCGTGCTCCGCACCATTCACGATCTGCCTGTGGCGAAAGTGCTGAAAAGCGGAGACAAGCTTATCAAATTGGATCGCACAGCGATCAAATCAAGCGCCGATGTGTATGCTTTTATGGAAAAAAAGCAGGTGGGCGACACGGTAACCGTTACCTTTGAAAGGAACGGAAAAGTGAAAACAGCGGCAATCGTGCTGGTCGATTTGTCCAAGCAGGATCCGCAGGCGAAGCCTGGCTTACCCCGCCCCGGTCTGGGACTTGTGCCGGCCGACTTGATGCGTGTGCAGGCGGACGATCCGGCCAAACAGGTTTCCATTCAAGTTGACGATATTGGGGGACCGTCCGCCGGATTAATGTTTTCGCTGGAAATTTTCAATCAACTGACGCCGGGGGATTTGACAAAAGGATATCGCATCGCCGGAACCGGCGAGATCGATCCGCAAGGAAACGTCGGCGTAATTGGCGGCATCAGGCATAAGGTTGTCGCCGCGGACAGGGAGAAAGCGGATATCTTTTTCGCGCCGGAGGATCTGAAGTTTCAGGATCCGAAATATCCGCCGATTTTGAATTATTCCGAAGCCGTGGCGGAAGCAAAGGCGATCGGCACGAAAATGAAAGTGGTGCCGGTCAAAACGATGGACGATGCGCTTGCATATTTGAAAAAATTAAGTCCGAAAACGAAATGACCGATAAACGTACCGTCGGTTTTTATTGACAAAAGCGAAATTGAACCGATATAATAGTCTTTGTTTGTTCGAGGTGGACCTTATGTTCGTCAACATTCAGGAATTGGCCGCAACCGGCAAAACCGTTCATATTTCGGAACAAATTGCGTTGCGCGAATTTGTCGAGCGGCATGCGGATATCGTCTCGGCCGATAACCTTAAGGTTGATCTGTCGGCGACATATGTTTCGGGCGCCGTACATGTCACGGGCAATTTGCAAACGGAATTAACGCTGTCCTGCTCGCGTTGCCTGAACCATTTCACGGAACAAATCAACAGTTCCTTTGCTGAAGTTTTCGTCTATGATCCGGACAAAGCGGCGGAAGATCCCGAAACGGATGTCGAATATGTGCGGGCGGCAAAAGTGGATTTGCGGCCGTATTTGCTCGAAAATGTGTCTCTGGAAATTCCTTTTATCCCACTTTGCAGCGATTCGTGCAAAGGCTTGTGCCCGATCTGCGGCGCAAACCGCAACGAGCATGAGTGCGCATGCAAGGAAGAACATACGGATCCGCGCCTTGCCGGATTACAGGAATTTTTTAATCGGAAATCATCTGAATGATGACTTTATTAAGGAGGTGGGATGATGGCAGTACCTTTCAGAAAAACGTCGAAAGCCCGTCGCGACAAACGTCGTACGCATTTCAAACTGTCTGTACCCGGATTGGTAAAATGCGAGCAATGCGGTGAATTGAAACTGTACCACCATGTTTGCAAAGTTTGCGGGTCTTACCGGAAAAAGGATGTAGTCAAACAATAATTTTGGTTAAAAGAGTATCTCATCTGCAGGTGGGATGCTTTTTTTATGCTGTTTAACTTCCTTTTTGGCAAGGAATTATATATACTGGCTTTAGCACCAGGTATTAAAATTTCGTATAAAAGCGGATTGGCCGAAGGCGGTGTTGACGATCAAGCGTTTACCCAAAAAAGAGCGCCAACAGCAATTAAAAGAAGCGATTGCGGCAAACCCGTTTCTCACGGATGAAGAGTTGACCGGCGAATTTCACGTCAGCATCCAAACGATCCGTTTGGACAGAATGGAACTGGGCATTCCGGAAGTGCGGGAACGGATCAAATCGATGGCGGAAAAAAATTACGATCATGTGCGGTCGTTGCCGCCTGACGAAGTGATCGGAGAAATCATCGATCTGCAGCTGGACAAAAGCGGCATATCCATACTTGAAATCAAGGAGGAGCATGTTTTTTCCCGCACGAAAATCGCCCGCGGACATCATTTGTTTGCGCAGGCAAACTCGCTCGCCGTTGCGGTTATCGACGTGGAAGTCGCCTTGACGTTCACCGCGGAAATACGTTTTATCCGGGCGGTAAAACTGGGAGAAAGATGTATCGCCAAAGCTTACGTCCGCAATTTTTCCCGCAAAAGAATGAAAGCGAATGTCGAGGTTTTTATTTACGTCGGCGATGAGCTGGTTGTGCATGGAAATTTCGTCATTTTTCGCTCTTTAAAAAATTCTCAACAAGGAGGCGGGCAACATGCGGATAGCAATTGACGCAATGGGCGGCGACAACGCTCCGCAAGTGACTGTGGAGGGCGCGATGCTGGCGGCGGCTGAATTTTCCGATATGGAATTAAGCCTTGTCGGCGACGAAGCGGTTCTGGCGCCGCTGTTAACGAAGCATTATGCCAACATCCGCATCGTTCACGCGTCCGAACGGATCGCCGCGGACGATGAACCGGCGCGGGCCGTGCGCCGCAAAAAAGACGCGTCGATGGTTGTTGCCGGCCGCATGGTGAAAGAAGGCGAAGCGGACGCCATGCTTTCCGCCGGCAACACCGGAGCGTTGATGGCTACGGGATTGCTCGTCATCGGCAGGATGGAAGGAATCGAGCGGCCGGGGCTCGCGCCGATGATTCCGACGATGGACGGCAAAGGCACGCTGGCGATTGACCTTGGCGCAAATGTGGACGCCGCTCCGCAACATTTGCTCCAGTACGCCATCATGGGCAGCATTTACCGGCATAAGGTGCATGGAATCCGTAATCCGCGAGTCGGTCTGTTGAACATTGGCACGGAGGAAATGAAAGGCAATGAACTGACGAAATCGGCCTATCCGCTCCTGAAGGCGGCTTCGCTCAATTTTGTCGGAAATGTGGAAGCCCGCGACGTGCTGCGGGGCGTTTGCGACGTGCTCGTTTGCGACGGGTTTGCCGGGAATATTATGCTGAAGTCGTTGGAAGGAGCAGCGGAAGCCATTTTTTTTGCGTTAAAAGAGGAATTTACGCGTTCGTTTGTGAGCAAGCTGGCGGCGGCGGTATTGAAACCGGGGCTGAAAAAATTTAAAAACAAGCTCGATTACACCGAGCACGGGGGCGCGTTGTTGTTGGGTGTGAACGGCGTGTGCATCAAAGGGCACGGTTCCTCCGACGAAAAAGCGATTAAAAATGCGATCGGTCAGGCCCGCAAGGCTCTCGCCAACAATTTGGTGCCGGCGATCGCGGCCGAAATTACCAGGAAGTGAGTGGAACAATCGTGAATTTAATTCCAGTGGGGATCATCGGAACCGGCGGCTATGCGCCGGAGCGAATTTTAACCAACAGCGATCTGGAAAAGATGGTGGAAACGAACAACGAATGGATTGTGACCCGCACGGGCATCCGGGAAAGACGGATTGCCTCGTCGGATGAGGCGACGTCGGATTTAGCCTATGCAGCGGCGGTCCAGGCGCTCGAACGCGCCAAGATTGCGGCGGAAGATCTGGATCTGATTATCGTCGCGACGATTACGCCGGATACGGTTTTTCCCGCCACGGCTTGTTTGCTGCAAGCGCGGCTCGGCGCCAAAAAAGCGGCCGCATTCGATTTGTCCGCCGCATGCTCCGGGTTTATTTACGGACTTGCTTCCGCGTCCAATATGATTGCCACCGGCATGTATAAATACGCCCTCGTCATCGGCGCGGAAACGTTATCGCGCATTACGGATTACACGGACCGCAACACCTGCATTTTATTTGGCGACGGCGCCGGCGCAGCCGTGCTGGGCCCGGTTCCGGCCGGAAGAGGATTCCGCTCTTTCGAGCTAGGCGCGGACGGGTCGGGCGGCGAACTGCTGAAGCTAGCCGGGGGCGGCTCGCGGTGTCCTTCATCTTTGGAGAGTGTTAAAGACAGAAAGCATTTCATCCATATGGCAGGCAGCGAAGTGTTCAAGTTCGCTGTGCGGATCATGGGGGCGGCGGCGGAAGAAGCGTTGCGCAAAGCCGGGATCGACAAAAAGGAAGTGGATTTTCTCATCCCGCATCAGGCGAATGTCCGCATTATTCAATCGGCATTGCAGCGCCTTGACTTGCCGGAAGAAAAGTGCATGATTAATTTGGACCGGTACGGCAATGTGTCCGCCGCGTCGATTCCGATCGCTTTGAACGAAGCTGTGGAAACAGGCAAAGTGCGTGAAGGCGATTGTTTGCTGTTTGTCGGCTTCGGCGGCGGCCTGACCTGGGGCGCATCCGTGCTGATCTGGTAAGCGGAAGGGAGGAAGCACATATGGGCAAAATAGCGTTCGTTTTTCCCGGCCAGGGCGCGCAAGCGGTTGGCATGGGCAAAGACGCATATGAAACCGCGGAACGGGCGAAAGCGATCTATGATCAAGCGGACGATCTGCTCGGATTCAAATTGAGCGAATTGATTTTCAACGGTCCCGAGGATAAATTGAAACTTACGTATTACACGCAGCCCGCTTTATTAACCACGAGCTATGTTTACTTTGAACTGTTCAAAAGCAAAGGCATACAACCGGATTTCGTCGCCGGGCACTCGTTGGGCGAATACAGCGCGCTTGTTGCGGCGGGGGCGTTGCCGTTTGCCGCGGCGGTGAAAACCGTGCATGCGCGCGGGCTTTTTATGGATCAAGCGGTGCCGGCGGGGCAAGGAGCAATGGCGGCGATGCTCGGGGCCGACCGCGACTTGCTGCGGGATCTTTGTGCAAATGTTTCGCGTGTAACAGCAGCCGTGGAAATGGCCAATATCAACTGCCCCGGACAAATCGTTGTCTCCGGCACAAAAGAAGGCGTCGCCGCCGTAATCGCGCGCGCCGGCGAAGCGGGCGCCAAGCGCGCCATACCGTTGGAGGTTAGCGGGCCGTTTCATTCCTCGTTAATGCAGCCGGCCGCCGAGAAATTGAGCGCGGAGTTGGCGGCGGTGCCGTTCAGCGATGCGAAGGTGCCGGTTGTGGCCAACGTTACGGCGCTTCCCGAAACCGCCGCGGACCGCATCCGCGAGCTTTTGGTCAAACAGGTCGTATCCCCCGTGTTGTGGGAAGACAGCGTGAAATGGATGATCGCGCAAGGGGTGGATACGTTTTACGAAATCGGATCCGGCACCGTCTTATCGGGATTGATCAAAAAAGTGGATCGCAGCGTGAAGACCATTGCCATCAACAGCGTTGCGGCGATTGCCCAAACGCACGCAAACGTGTAATCGCGAAAAAAGAATATTTTTGCAAAAGCCGCTATAGCGGCGGGAGGGTATGATGCTTAAAGGAAAAGTAGCGTTGGTGACAGGTTCGTCAAGGGGCATCGGCAGGGCGATCGCGCTTGCGCTTGCCAAAGCGGGCGCGGAAGTCGCCGTAAACTATGCCGGCAGCGAGCAAGCGGCGGCGGAAGTCGTGGAAATCATTCGCGGGCTTGGCCGCAAGGCGGAGAAATTCCGCGCCGATGTCGGCAACGCCCAACAAGCTGAACAGTTGGTAAAAAGCGTTGTTGAAACATTCGGCAAAGTCGATATTTTGGTGAATAACGCCGGCATAACGCGGGACAATTTAATAATGCGAATGAAAGAAGAAGAATTCGACGAAGTTATTCATACAAATCTGAAAGGCGTGTTCAATTGCACCAAGGCAGCCGCGCGGCCGATGATGAAGCAGCGCTCCGGCACGATTATTAATATTTCTTCCGTCGTCGGCGTTATCGGCAACGCGGGGCAAGCGAACTATGTTGCGGCCAAGGCGGGCGTGATCGGGCTCACAAAATCGACGGCGCGGGAACTTGCTTCGCGGGGCATTACGGTCAATGCCGTCGCGCCCGGATTTATCGCCACGGAAATGACCGATAAACTGCCGGCTGACCTGAAAGAAACGATGAAGGGACAAATACCTTTGGGGAGATTCGGCGAACCGGACGACATTGCCGGAGTTGTGGTGTTTTTGGCGTCGCCGGCGGCTTCCTACATGACGGGACAAACGCTCGTCGTCGACGGGGGCATGGTCATGTAAAGGCTATGGCATTTTGTTTT
>DASVDB010000094.1 GCA_036381315.1 Bacilli bacterium
CGGAAGCGGAAATTCGCGAACTGCGCGACCATGAAGTGTATTGCAAGGTAATCGAACGACGGCAGGCGGACGGCGAACCGAAGCACCGCGTCTGGATTGCGCAGGGTTTGCCGAAGGCGGACAAAATGGAGACCGTTGTGCAAAAATGCACCGAGCTTGGCGCCGCCCGGTTCATCCCGTTTTCCTCCAGCCGGACGGTTGTCCGATATGATGAAAAGCAGGCGGCAAAGCGCGTGGAACGTTGGCGCAAAATCGCCAAGGAAGCCGCAGAACAAGCGCATCGCGGGAAAATACCCGAGATCGCTTCGCCGGTAACATGGCCGGAGTTGGTGAAGCTTGCGGCAAAAGCGGATATCGCCTTCCTGCTTTATGAACAGACGCGCCATGCGTCATTCAAAGCGGCTTTGCGCCGCGCCCTCGCCGCGTTTGGCCCGGCGGATCGGGCGTTGGATGTGCTCATCGTGACGGGTCCCGAAGGCGGTATTGCCCCAGAGGAAGCTTTAAGCGCGCAAAACGCGGGCTTCATTCCCGTAGGGCTGGGAAATCGGATCTTGCGCACGGAAACAGCCGCGATGGCGGCGCTTACGTGCTTTTTATATGAAACTGACGAAATGGGAGGATAAACAATGCCGAAAATTGCTTTTTATACGTTGGGTTGCAAGGTGAATTTTTACGATTCGGAAGCCATTTGGCAAATGTTTAAACAAGACGGCTGGGAGCGGGTGGACTTTGAAGAAGACGACGCCGACGTGTATTTGATCAACACGTGCACCGTCACCAACACGGGTGACAAAAAGAGCCGGCAAGTCATCCGCCGGGCGATCCGCCGCAATCCCGAAGCGATCATTGCCGTGACCGGCTGCTACGCGCAAACGTCGCCCAAGGAAATCATGGACATTCCCGGGGTTGATCTGGTTGTCGGCACGCAGGACCGCGATAAAATTTTGCCGTACGTTTACAAAATTCAAAAAGAGCGGCAGCCAATCAACGGCGTGCATAACATTATGAAGGCGCGGGAGTTTGAGGAGTTGAACGTTCCCGATTTTTCCGACCGCACGCGGGCATATTTGAAAATACAGGACGGTTGCAACAACTTCTGCACCTTTTGCATCATCCCCTGGTCGCGGGGACTTTCCCGCAGCCGCGCCGCCGACAGTGTGCTGCATCAGGCCCGGCAGCTGGTTGCGTCCGGTTATAAGGAAATTGTGCTGACCGGCATTCACACCGGCGGCTATGGCGACGATCTGGAAAATTACAAGCTGCATCATCTGTTGCAGGATTTGAGCAAAATCGAAGGGTTAAGCCGCATCCGCATCAGCTCGATCGAAGCGAGCCAGGTTTCCGACGAGATGATTGCCGTTTTGCAAGAAACGCCGAAAATGTGCCGCCACTTGCATATCCCGCTGCAGGCCGGCGACAACGATGTGCTGAGGAGAATGCGAAGAAAATATACGGCCGAGGAATACGCCGAGAAAATCGCCAAAATTAAACAGGCCATGCCCGGCGTCGCCATCACGACCGATGTAATCGTCGGTTTTCCCGGGGAAACCGACGAAATGTTTATGAACGGTTACCGGTTGATGGAGGAGCTTGCGTTTTCCCGCTTGCATGTGTTTCCGTATTCGCGGCGCAACGGCACTCCCGCCGCGCGCATGGACGGCCAGGTGGACGAGGAAGAAAAACACCGCCGCGTCCAAATGCTGATCGGGCTGTCGGAACGGTTGCAGCTCAAATATGCCGAAACCCAGGTCGGACAGGTGCTTGAGGTCATTCCGGAACGTGGATCGATGGCTATCGCAAACGGATTGTTGGCCGGCCACGCCGACAACTACCTGCATGTCGCTTTCCACGGAACAAGCGATATGATCGGCAAGATTTGCCGGGTTAAAGTTACGGAAGCGGGCGTGGAAACCTGCAAAGGCGAATTGGCCCGGGTATTGGAAGACAGGCGGGCATGGGCGGCCAACGAATAACAGCGTCGATTCCGCTTGCAAAAAGTGAATGGAGTGAACGAAATATGAACGAACTTTCAGCGGGCGGCGTTGTATATCGGCGGGACAATGGCGATATGCGGATACTGTTGATTCAGGACCGGTTTGGGAATATGACGCTGCCCAAGGGCAAGCTGGAGCATGGCGAAACGATGGAAGCGGCGGCGCTGCGGGAAATCCGCGAGGAAACGGGAATTGTCGGCAGAATCGTGGCGCCGCTTGCGACGGTGGCTTATCAATTTGACCACGCGGAACGCGGGCGCGTAGACAAAGAAGTGCATTATTTTCTTGTGGAGGCTGTGCAAGGGGAAATTCAGCCGCAGCTGGCGGAAATTCGCGCAGTCGCCTGGTTTTCCGTTAAAGAGGCGCAACAACAACAGCTTAAGTTCGGATACCGGAACAACGATGAAGTGTTGGCCAAAGCGTTGGCCGCGCTGCGCCATTAACGGTTCCCGTTTTGGATACGGGAGAGCCACGGCATGTAGCAGAAGGGAAGCGCCAATAACGAGCAGACGATGTTGTAAATCGTCTGGGCGTGGGCCAGCTGGCCGGACGGATTTGCCGCCAGCCATTCGGTTATGTGTCTGAGCTCGCCGATCAGCGGATAGAACACAATGGCTCCGCCAATGTTTAACAGCACGTGCGCCCAGGCGACGAGCTGTCCGTATTTGCTGCCGCCGATACTGGCGATGAGAGCGGTCACGCATGTGCCGATGTTGGCGCCCAGAATGATGGCGACGCCAAGTTCAACCGAAATTGCCTGTACGGACGCAAGCCCCATCGTAATCGCAATGGAAGCGGCGCTGCTTTGGATGACTGCCGTCAAAGCGGCTCCGGCCAATATACCCCACACCAGACTTTTTTGTGATTGCTCCAGAAACCAGGCGAACAACCCGCGTGTTTGCACGGCTGGAACGAATGCCTCCATGATCTTCATGCCTATTAAAATGCAGGCAAAACCAGCTAACGCAAGCGACAGATGGCGAATGATCCACACGGACTTTTCGCCCAACGGCGTGAATTTTTCCGCCGGCAGCCCCCAGGCGATCAGCCATATGGCGGCCGTAACGAGCAGCAAGGGCAGCGCCAGATGGGAGATGTTTAATCCGATCAATTCCGTCGTGAGGCAAGTGCCGATATTGGTGCCGAGAATGATGCCCAATGTTTGCGGAAACGTGATGACTCCGGCATTTACCAGACCGATCGTTATGACCGTGACGGCGCTGCTGCTTTGCAACGCGGCCGTAATCGCGGTTCCGGTTACCAGCCCGCGCCACGGGTTGCGCGTCAAGTTTTGCAGGACGCGTCGTAAAAACGGCGCCGCCCATACATGCAGCGCAAGCTCCATCACCTTCAAGCCGAACAGAAACACGGAGAGACCCGCCAGGAGCGGAAGCAATATGTCTCTAAACATGGACGGGTATCCCCTTTCGTCCGAATTCGTGTATACTGAGAGCGGATAACAACATCAAGCGCCAATGTTCAGTTACCATATATATGACTGCTTGCGGACAGGCATGACAAGCTTATCGGCCATATGTTTTCGGCAAAGCCGGCGATAAGCGCGCCGCATATCCGCATGGCATTTCGCATTTCATTCCGATTGCAGGTGAGGCATATGCCGATTCAGTTTATCGTCGGGCGTTCGGGCAGCGGCAAAACCGCCGCTTGTTTGGCAGCGATACAAAACAAATTGACGGCGGAGCCGTTCGGTTCCCCGCTCATCATGCTGGTTCCCGAGCAGGCCACTTTCCAAACGGAGGTGAAGCTTGCGACTACTCCCGGCGTGCAAGGCGTCATTCGCGCGCAGGTGCTCAGTTTTCGCCGGCTTGCCCATCGGGTGCTGCAGGAGACGGGAGGATTGGCCGGCGTACCGATTAGTGAAACGGGCAAAAAAATGCTGCTGTATCGCATCCTCCGGCAAAGCGCCGGACAATTGCGGATTTATCGGAACGCCGAGCGGGCCCCGGGGCTGATCGACCGTTTTTTGGACATGTTTAATGAGCTGAAGCGTTATCTGGTCTCGGCGGCGGAGCTTCGCGCGCATGCCGGAAAATACAACGGTTTTTTTGCCGAACGGGCGAACATGCTGCCGGACAAGCTGCATGACCTCGCGTTGATTTACGAGCAATATGAAGAAGCGCTGGCAGGGCATTACAGCGACGGAGAAGATTTGCTGAACAAGCTGGCGGCAAACGCGAAAGCATCCGGCATGCTGGCCAACGCGGAAATCTGGATTGACGGTTTTCATGGCTTCACTCCGCAGGAGTACGCCGTTTTGCGCGAATTAATGCAAATTTGCCGGGACATCCATCTGACGATTTGCGCGGATCGGGAATATGCGGCGGGTGAGCAGTTGGACGAGCTCAACTTGTTTTATCCCGGCGCGGCGACGATGGTCAAGCTCAAAGAAATGGCGGCGGAGTTGGGCGTTCGTGTGGAAAAAACGGTTTGCCTAACCGAGCATCCGTCCCCGCGATTTGCCGCTAGGCCCGTGCTGTCCCATCTGGAGCGGCATTTTTCCCGCATGCGCGCCTACCCGGAAGGAGCAAAAACGCAAGGGCTGCGGCTTTACGCGGCGGTTCACCGGCAGGCGGAAGTGGAGGGCGCTGCTCGCGAGATGATCCGGCTTGTGCGCGATGAAGGATACCGCTTTCGGGATATGGTTGTCATGATTCGCGATGAGGAGCACTATCGGCATCTGCTCGAAAATGTGCTGACAGACTACGGGATTCCGTATTTTTTTGATGCGAAAAAACATGCCGCCCACCACCCCGTTGTCGAATTCATCCGTTCAGCGCTGGAAGTTGTCACGCACAATTGGCGTTATGAGGCGGTTTTTCGTTGCGTGAAAACCGATTTGCTGCTGCCGCTAAACGAGCGGCATGAACCGGCTGAAGGCGACCGGCTCCGCGCGCTGCGCAATCGAATGGACAGGCTGGAAAATGTCGTGCTCGCTTTTGGCGTAAGCGGCGCCGCAAAATGGACCGATCCCGCGCCGTGGAACGTGCGAATGTACCGGTCGCTGGAAGACGAAACGCCGGAAGCGGAAAATCCCGCCGCATTGGAGGAGCTCATTCACCGCGACAGATTGCGGATTGCCGAGCCGCTGCGGCAATTTCAGCAGGCGATGGCGAACGCGGCCCATGTGAAGGAAATGGTGGAAGCGGTTTTTGCGCTGCTCATGACGCTGCAGGTTCCGCGCAAGCTGGAAGTATGGGCAAACCGCGCGCTGGCGGCGGGTAATCCGGAGGAGGCCAGGACGCATACGGCGGTATGGGGCGCCATTGTCGATACGCTGGACCAGTTGGTTGAAACCATGGGCGACGACACAATCAGCATCGGCATGTTTGCCAACGTTCTGGAAACCGGGCTGGAAGCGATTCGGCTAAGCCTTGTGCCGCCGTCGCTTGATCAAGTGCTGATCGGCAACGCCGATCGCACACGTCCCGCGGATGTGCGCTGCTGCTTTTTGTTGGGGGTAAGCGAAGGTGTCTACCCCGCGAAAACGGCGGAAGGCGGCGCATTGTCGGAGACGGAACGGGATTGGCTGGCCAGGACCGGAATGAAGCTCGCGCCGGGCAGCACGCGCAAGCTGTTGGACGAACAATTTGTCTTTTACACGCTCGTTACATTGCCTTCGGAACAGTTATGGCTCAGTTTTCCGCTTGCCGACGAAGAAGGAAAGGCGCTGTTGCCGGCGCCGTTTATGCGCCGGGTGGCCCGCATGTTCCCGACGCTTACGCTTCGGCAACTTGCCGCGGACCCGACGGACGAGCCCGCGGAGCGGCAAACGGATTATATCGTTCGCCCCGGAAACGCTCTTACCTGTTTGCTGGTTCATCTGCGCCGGTGGAAAGCCGGGGAAGAGATGCCCGCCGTCTGGTGGCAAGTATACAATTGGTTTGCCGAAAATAAGGCGTGGCGGGAAAAGCTGGCCCGCTTGACGCCGGGGCTTGCGGCCGCCAATGTGGAAAAGCCGCTCAGGCGGGAAACGGCCCTGAAGCTGTACGGAAGCCCGCTCATCACGACCGTATCGCGGATGGAGCAGTTTGCCGCTTGCCCGTTCGCGCATTTTGCCGCTTACGGTTTGCGCTTGAAGGAGCGGAAAATATACCGTCTGCAAGCTCCCGACGTAGGCGTGCTCTTTCATGGCGCTCTCCGCAAGATCGGCGTCGATTTGCTGAATATGGGCAAATCGTGGGGCGACTTAACCCCGGCGGATTGCCAGGCGTGGGCGGCAAAGGCCGTGGAGGCGCTGGCGCCGAAACTGCAAGGGGAAATTTTGCTCAGCTCGAACCGGTATAAATACATAGCGCGAAAATTGCGCGATACGGTCGGCCAAACCGCCGCGGCGCTCAGCGAGCAGGCGCGGCGCGGAGAATTTGTTCCCTATGGCTTTGAGCTCAAGTTCGGCCCTGCGGCGGACGTGCCCGCTTTATCGATTCCGCTTGCGGGCGGAGCGACGGCGGAGATCGCCGGACAGATCGACAGGATCGATCGGGCGCGACTGGGCGAACAGGTGTATTACCGGATTATTGATTACAAATCGGGCAAAGCGACGCTTGATTACACGGAAATTTACCATGGCTTGGCGCTGCAGCTGTTGACCTATCTGGACGCCATTGTCAGCTACGCCGAAAGTTCGGGCGAATACGCGCTTCCGGCGGGCGCATTTTATTTCCATGTGCACAATCCGCTCATTAACGGACGGATTGTTTCCGCCGAGGCGGCTCAGCGGGAACGTTTCAAACGATTTAAAATGGACGGGTTGGTGCTTGCCGATCGCGATATCATCCGCCTGATGGATCGTGATCTGACCGGCCATTCCGCGATCATACCGGTCAACATTTTAAAAAGCGGCGAACTCGGCAAATCATCGAAAACTTTTGCGCCGGAACAGTGGCGGGCTTTGCGGCGGCATTTGCACGACACATTTCGGCGTATCGGCTCGGAAATAACCGCCGGCAATGTCGATTTGAAAGTGTACGGGACAAAAGCGGAGCACCGTTGCGCCGGCTGCCCGTTCAAAGCGGTTTGCCAAATCGACCCGCAAACGAACCCCGACGCGTGCCGCCAATTGCGGCGTTTCAGCAAAGACGAGTTTTGGCGGGCGTTGGCGGAAACGGCGGCGGACTCGGAGTATGGGACGATCGGAAGGTGGACGCCGTGACTGAACAGCAAAACGGAACGAGTGTAAAAAAATGGACAAAAGCGCAAGAAGCGGCGATTACCGCAACCGGCGGCAGCGTGTTGGTCGCGGCGGCGGCCGGCTCGGGCAAAACGGCGGTGCTGGTCGAGCGGATCGTGCGAAAAATAACGGATGAAAACAGGCCGCTCGATGTCGACAAGCTTCTGATCGCCACCTTTACGAATGCCGCGGCCGCGGAAATGCGGCAGCGGATTCGCGAGGCGCTGGAGCGCGAACTCATAAAAAATCCGAACTCGGGCCATTTGCGCCGGCAAATCGCTTTGCTGCAGCAAGCGCCGATTACGACGCTGCATTCCTTTTGCCTGGATGTGGTCAGACGCCATTACGAAAAGCTGGAATTGGATCCCGGCTTCCGCATCGCCAATGAAACGGAGAACGAACTGCTAAAACAGGATGTGCTGGAACAACTTTTCGAAGAATGCTATGCGGAATGCCCCGAGCAGGATCCGTTTTGGCAAGTGTTGGACTGGTTTGGCAGCGAGCGCTCCGATGAACCGGTTTTGCAATTGGTGGTGGAGCTGTACGAATTTTCGCGGGGCCATCCGCAGCCGGAAACATGGCTGAAAGAAATGGCGGCGGCTTTTCAAAACGGCGGCGATGTGGCCGACTTGTGGCTGAAGACGCTGTTAAAAAGCGCCGAACGGACGCTGGCAAAAACGCTCGGCCTGCTTACGGAAGCGCTGGAATTGGCGGAACGTCCGGCAGGCCCCGGGAAATACGGGGATAATCTTCGCGACGATATCGCGCGTGTCGGCGCGCTCATGCGACTTGTGCAAGCCGGCGATTGGGACGGGTTTTCCGCCGGACTGCAAGAGTTCGAATTTTCCAAACTCGCCGCCATCCGCGGCAATGAAGGCGATAAAGCGCTGCAGGAGCGGGCGAAAGAACTGCGTTCGCAGGCGAAGCAAGAATTGGGCAGCCTTAACGAAGACGTATACGGGCGTTCATTGTCGGAACATCGTCAGGAAATGGCGGCAATGGCGCCGGTTATGGCCAAACTCGCGGAATTGGTCATCGCGTTCGCCGAGCGGTTTAAAGCGGCGAAGCGGGAAAAACGGCTGCTCGATTTTTCCGATATGGAGCATTATTGCCTGCAAATTTTGGGCGAGCCGGCGGAAACGGGCGACTTGCGCCCGACCGCGGCGGCTCTTGAATACCGCGGCCAGTTTGCCGAAATCATGCTGGACGAGTACCAGGATACAAGCATGGTGCAGGATGAAATCATCCGGTTGATTTCGGCCGAACATCCCGGAAATTTGTTTTTGGTCGGCGATGTGAAGCAAAGCATTTACCGCTTCCGGCAGGCGGAACCAGGCCTTTTTCTCGAAAAATATAAAACCTTTCAGGCTTACGATGGAAATGTGCCGCCCGAATTTGCGAATCATGCCGCTTCGGGTAGCGGCACGCGGATTGATTTATCCAGCAATTTTCGCAGCACGAAGGCGATCCTGGATGCCGTGAACTGGATTTTCCGGCAAATTATGCGCGAGGACGCGGCGGAAATCAGTTACGATGACAAGGCGGAGCTAATCCCGGGCAAAGCGGAAGCGGAACAATCTTTTTCTGCCGCCGTAGAGGTCATTTTGGTCGATCAGGCAAACGCGGATGCGAACAATGAATTAGCGGATGAAGCTAACATTACGGGCAACGAAGACGGCGACGCGGCGGAACTGTCGGCGATGGAATTGGAAGGCCGCGCGATCGCCGCAAAAATCACCGAACTGATGGGCGCAAATGGCTCCGGCGCACAGGTTTACGATAAACAAAGCGGGTTTTACCGCCCGTTGCGCTTTTCCGACATCGTCATTTTATTGCGCAGTCATCGCAGCAAAGCGCATCCGATTATGGAACAATTGCAAGCGGCGGGCATTCCGGCATACGCGGAGCTGAAGACAGGGTATTTTACCGCTACCGAAGTGGATGTGATGCTGTCTTTGTTGAAAGTGATCGACAATCCGCTGCAGGATATTCCGCTTGCCGGCGTGCTGCGCTCGCCGCTCGTGGGGCTTAATGCGGAACAGCTGGCGCAAATCCGTTTGGCGGACAAGCGGGCCGCTTTTTATGATGCGGTGACGGCGTTTTTGCAAGCGGATGACGGCAACGATGCGGAAAACGGCGAAAGCACAAAGTTGCGCGAAACGTTGCGGTCGTTCATGCGGTTGTTGGACGGGTGGCGGGACGCCGCCCGACAGGGCGCGCTGTCCGAACTGATCTGGGATATTTATGCCAAAACCGGCTATTTTGATTTGGTGGGCGCTTATCCCGGAGGCCGGCAGCGGCAGGCAAACCTGCGCGCGCTGTACGATCGGGCGAGACAGTATGAGGAAACATCTTCGCGCGGCTTGTTCCGCTTTTTGCGGTTTATCGCGCGGCTGACCGAAAGCGGCGGCGATTTGGGCACGGCGCGGGCGCTTGGCGAACAGGATAACGTCGTGCGCGTGATGACGATTCACGCCAGCAAAGGGCTTGAGTTTCCCGTCGTGTTTGTGGCGGGATTGGGCGCCAAGTTCAACATGCTTGACAGTACGCGTCCCTTTTTGCTGCACAAGCAACTGGGATTTGGCCCCAGATTTGTGGATACGGCCAATCGCGCCGTCTTCCCGTCTTTGCCGCATGCCGCGATCAGGCAAATAAAGCAGGCGGAACTGCTGGCGGAAGAAATGCGCATCCTCTATGTCGCCTTAACCCGCGCCCGCGAGCGCATGTTTTTGCTTGGCACCGTCAAAGATTTGCCGGCTGCGGCGGAAAAATGGGGCAGACAGGCAAAAGGCGGGGAATGGCCGCTTCCGGTTGATACGGTGGCAAGCGCCCGGTCCTGTCTTGATTGGCTTGGGCCCGCGCTGCTGCGGCATCCGCACATGGCGGAATTGCGCCGGCTTGGCAACAGCGCTGACGCGGTGCCGGCCACGCTGGCAACCGACCCGTCGCGTTGGCGGCTAACCGTCGTGCCGGCCGGCCAGCTTGCCGATATGGCGGAAGCGGCCGTCGCGCGGGAAGATTCCGCGCTCCTTGCACGGGTTAAACGGGCGGAACCGCTTCCGCTTGCCGCGGGCCTTGCGCAAAGCGAAGCGCTCGCTGCGGAAATCGACCGCCGTTTGCGCTGGGATTCGCCGCATCATGCCGCACAGACGATCCCGGCCAAAACATCCGTATCCGAATGGAAACGGCTAGGCGAAACCGATCCGTCGGCTGCGATGGAAGCCGCGGAATTGCCGGAAGCGCAACATGATCATGCGGCTTTCCGGCAAAAAATAACGGTCTCGCTGCTGCGCCGGCCGCGCTTTTTGACGGAGGAGAAATTGTCGCCGACCGAGCGCGGCGTCGCTTACCACGCCGTCATGCAGCATTTGCCGCTTGACGGAATGCCCGATGAAGCGCGCGTGGCTGAGGCCATCGCGAATATGGTCGAAAGGCGCTTGCTGACGGAAACGGAACGCGCGGCAATCGATATCGCCTCTATCGCCGCCTTTTTCCGGACCGCGATCGGGCGGCGTTTGCTGAACGCGTCCACCGTGCTGCGGGAAGTTCCGTTTTCGTTGGCGGTTGCGGCTGGCGAATTGCACCGGGAAATAAGCGGAGACGTCGCCCGCGAACCCGTGCTGCTGCAAGGGGTTATCGACTGCATGTTTAAGGAAGACGACGGCTGGGTGCTGATCGATTACAAAACGGATCGGGTGGCCGGCAGGTTGCAGCAGGCCGTCGCGAACTATCGGCGGCAGTTGGAACTGTATGCGGCGGCGGTGGAGCGGATTTTGCGGCAGCCCGTTGTCGCGAAGGCGTTGTACTTTTTCGACGGTGCGCAAGCCGTATTTCTGTGAGGGGCAAATTGGCTGCCGGACAGTGTTCTGGTATACTTAGCGTAATTGAAACGAATTAAATTGATGATTTCGGGAGGATTCCAAATGAGCGACTGCATTTTCTGCAAAATCGTCAAAGGCGAACTGCCGGCAAAAAAAGTGCTGGAAACCGATGATGTGCTTGTTTTTCATGATATCGAACCCGCCGCTCCGGTGCATGTGCTGATTATTCCCAAAAAACATATCGCTTCGCTGAACGACGCCGGAGCGGACGATTGGGCAGTGATCGGAAAAGTGCATGAAGCGGCGCAAAAAGCGGCGGAGCAACTGGGCGTCGCCCAATCGGGATACCGGCTGATTAATAATTGCGGCAAGGACTCCGGCCAGGTTGTTTTTCACATTCATTACCATTTGCTCGGCGGTGAAAAATTGGGGCCGCTCAACGCAAAGTAATCGGATGCGGTTTGTTTGTCGGGTGGATGCTTCGCCGGCAAGCCGGCGCAAGTTGACACCCCATTTTATTTTCACTTATAATGTTGTTTGATAACCGTGTGTGTTTGGGACGGTCTGTTCGGAGGGAGGGAAATCCGGTGTCAGAAACGAAAGTTCGCAAAAACGAAACGATCGATTCCGCTCTTCGCCGCTTTAAGCGTTCGATTGCAAAAGATGGTGTGCTGGCTGAAATCAAAAAACGCAAACACTATGAAAAGCCGAGCGTAAAGCGCAAAAAGAAATCGGAAGCAGCGCGCAAGCGTAAGTACTAGGAGGATGGCAATGAGTCTTAGCGAACGATTGGACGAAGATATGAAGCAGGCGATGAAGAGCCAGGATAAATTCAAACTCTCCGTATTACGTATGATCCGTTCCGCGGTTAAATATCAAGAAATCGGACAGAAGAGAGCCTTGAATGACGATGAAGTGCTCGACATTTTAAATCGTGAGCTTAAGCAACGCAAAGAATCCCTCCAGGAATTCGAACGTGCCGGTCGCGAAGATTTGATTGACAACGTAAAAGGCGAAATTTCCATTATCAGTGCATATATGCCGAGCCAGCTGAGCGCCGAGGAACTGCAGGCGATCGTGCAAGCGACAATCGCCGAAGTGAAAGCAAGCGGCAAAGCGGATATGGGAAAGGTAATGGGCGCATTGATGCCCAAAGTGAAAGGCAAAGCGGACGGCAAAGAAGTCAACCGGCTGGTGCAACAACTGTTAAGCTGATGATAAATAACGGATGAAACTCCGGCATCTTAATGGTGCGGGAGTTTTTTGCGCCGCAAGCTTTCAGTCCCGCGGGATGCGGCGCGCCACGCCGGTTTTAATCGCCGCCTGAATCACTTTTTCGCGAACCGTTTCCACGACCTTCTGGTTGAATACGCCGGGGATGATGTACAAACGGTTTCGCTCCGCGTCATCGATGACCGAGGCGATCGCTTCCGCCGCGGCAATCTTCATTTCCTCATTGATCATGCGGGCGCGGCAATCCAACGCGCCGCGAAATATTCCCGGAAAGCATAGTACGTTGTTGATTTGATTCGGATAATCCGAGCGGCCGGTGGCGATCACCGCCGCAATATCCTCGATCTCTTGCGGATTGATTTCCGGCACCGGGTTGGCCATGGCGAACACGATCGGATCTTTCGCCATTTTGCGCACGTCCTCGCGGCGCAAAATGTTGCCGACGGACAGCCCGATAAACACATCGGCGCCGATAAGACAATCGGTCAGACTGCCGTGTTGCCGCTCCGGGTTTGTGTGCCTGGCGATCCAGTCCCAAACCGCGTGTCCATATGTTTGTTTTGCCGTTAACGCCCCTGTTTTGTCTACTCCGATGACGTTTTTCACGCCCGCCGACAAAAGCATTTTAATGCAGGCCACCCCCGCCGCGCCGACGCCCGCAACGACAACTTTTATTTGTTCCAAAGTTTTGCCGACCAGTTGCAACGCGCTGAGCAATCCGGCCAGCAGCACTACGGATGTGCCGTGTTGGTCGTCATGAAACACCGGAATATCCAACTCTTCCTGCAAGCGCTGTTCGATCTCAAAACAGCGGGGCGAAGCGATATCCTCCAGATTAATCCCGCCGAAGGCGGGCGCGATCAGCTTTACCGTCCTGATGATTTCTTCCGTGTCCTGCGTGTCAAGGCAAATCGGGAATGCGTCCACATCCGCCAATTGCTTGAACAGCATCGCTTTCCCTTCCATGACCGGCATGCCCGCGAGCGGGCCGATATTGCCCAGGCCCAATACGGCGGAGCCGTCGGATATGACGGCGACGGTGTTGCGCTTGATCGTCAGGCTGAACGCTTTTTGCGGCTCTTCCGATATGGCGGCGCAAACGCGGGCGACATCCGGCGTGTACACGCGCGATAAATCGTCCCGGTTCGCAATCGGCTTTTTCGGCTTCACTTCGATTTTTCCGCCGAGATGCAGCAAAAACGTGCGGTCCGAGACATTGATGATCGTAACATGCGGCAACCGCCTGATCGCTTGCGTAACCGCCGTGATTTGCCCGGAATCTTTCACCGCAACGGTCAGGTCGCGCACGGTGACATTGCGGGATGTTTGAATCACGTCGATCGCCACGATATCCCCGCCCGCTTCGTTGATGGACGTGGCGATTTTGCCGAAATGGATCCGGTCCGTCCGGATTTCCAGGCGATAGATGACATTTTTCCCTTCCAGCGTTTGCAAGTCCCCCAGGTTCATGGCCATCACCGTTGCCTCGAATTTTGCTTTGCTGTTATTTTGTCCTTCCGCTCCGAAACAAAACAAAGCGCAAAGCATCCCGCTTCATAAATTGCGCCATGGCCGCATATGGTTGTATAAGCGGATTGCGGACGAAACAGCCGCTTGTGCACCGCATCGGGATACCGGCAATTGCACGGAACAATACGGAAGGGTTGACGCGTCAATGCGCCGTTTGCGCCGTCAGCTGTCCAAATGGGCAGGAAGCATGCTTGATCTTCCCAAAGACGTCATTTATGACTTGCCGCGGATTACGATGATCGGCAACATGCAGACATATATTGAAAATCACCGCGGGGTCGTGCGATTTTCCGACCAGGAGCTGGAATTGCTCTTGTCGAAGGGCAAGCTTGCGATCAGGGGCAGCGGACTGGTCATGCGGGCCATTTTGCCGGAAGAGGTGTTTGTCGAGGGCAGAATCGATGAAGTGAAGTATCTGGATACGTGACGATGATGGTGGAGAATAAGCGGCAAATGCTTATGAAGGAGTGACAACCATGCGGCAAACAATGGCCGTTTTGCGCATCATGGGATATGCTGATGTGGAAATATACGGCGGAAATATTGAACAACTGCTCAACTTGCTGGCAAAGCGGCAATTCCGGTTTTGGGATGTCAGGCGCGGCGAAGGGAATACGGCCTTTTTTGGCATTGTGCTGCGCGATTTTTTCCGCCTTCGCCCGCTGTTGAAAGAGACAGGCTGCCGCATTCATGTTGCAGGCCGGCACGGCCTTCCCTTTTTGTTGGACAAACTGGGAAAACGGAAGTTTTTCGCGGCCGGATTCGTGCTTTTTGTGGCAGTTGTTTATACCGGGTCGCTGCTCGTCTGGCATGTGCAGGTGATCGGCAACGAAAAAATCGCCACGCAGGAAATTTTGGCAAAGGCCAAAAATTTGGGCATTTACCAGTTTCAATGGAATTTTCGCCTGGGCGATCTGGATTTGGCGGCGAAAAAAATGGCGGCGCAGTTGCCGAACGCCGCGTGGGTAGGAATTGAAACGCGCGGAACGCGCGTTCTCATCAAAGTGGTTGAAGCGAACAAGCCGGAAAAGCGCCCCTTGCTCAGTCCGCGAAATTTGGTGGCGGACGCGGATGCGGTCGTGACCAAAATTCAGGTTGAACAGGGCAAGCCGGTTGTGAAAACGAATATGCGTGTGAAAAAGGGGCAAATTCTTGTCTCCGGACTGGTGGGGGAGGGCGAATTTACCCACAGTGTGGTCGCCAAAGGCACGGTGCGCGGGCTGGTATGGCGGCAGTATCGAATCGCGGTGCCCCTGGTGCAACGGAAAAAGGTGTATACGGGCGTATCCGCTTCCCGCAATTACCTTGTTTTCGGCAACTGGGCGCTTAAGATCTCCGGTTTCGGCAAGCTCAACTTTGCGCAATACGAAACCATGAACGTGTTAAAAAAGCCGCAATGGCGGGGCAAATCGCTGCCATTCGGCTTTTTGCGGCAGACGTTAAGGGAAGTCCGCACCGAAGTTGCAACCCTGTCGATACAGAAGGCGCGGCAAATCGGCATCGCGCAGGCAAAATGGGAAATCGAACGGACAAAAGGCGCGGACGCAACCGTAAAAAGCGAAAAAATTTTGCAAGAGCGCAGCGAAGGTGGTAAAGTGGTGTTGGAAGTGCTTTTTGAAGTAGATGAAGATATCGCCATGGAACAACCGATTGTGCAAGGAGAATGAGATTTGCCGGAAAATCCCGCCACTGCCAAAATACCATTGCAAAATGCCGCGGAAGCGCTCGCTTTGTTTGGTCCGCAGGACAAGTTTCTGCGTTTGATCGAATCCGCCGTATCCGCCAAGATTACGACAAGGGAGGCGGAAATCGCCATCCTGGGCGACCGCGACGAAACCGACATGCTGCTGCATCTGTTCGGGGTGCTGCTTGAACTGGTGCGGGGCGGATACTCCTTGTCCGAGCGGGATGTCGCATGCGCCATCGAATTGGCGGAAAAAATGCAGGCGGATCAATTGCTGGATTTGCTAAAGGGTGAAATCGCCTACGCGTACAAGGGCAAGCCGATCCGGGCGAAAACGCTCGGGCAAAAGGTATATGTTTCGGCTATTCGCAAACATGATATCGTTTTTGGCATCGGCCCCGCCGGCACCGGAAAAACCTATTTGGCTGTCGCGATGGCGGTCGTTGCGCTTAGGGAAGGCGCCGTCAAGCGCATCATCCTGACGCGCCCGGCGGTGGAGGCCGGCGAAAATCTCGGATTTTTGCCGGGAGATTTGCAGGAAAAGGTTGACCCGTATTTGCGTCCGTTGTATGATGCGCTTAACGACGTATTGGGGCCTGACCATGTGGCGAAGGCGCTCGAACGCGGCACCATTGAAATCGCCCCGCTTGCCTATATGCGCGGCAGGACGCTGGATGATTCGTTTATTATATTGGATGAAGCGCAAAATACGACCGCCGAGCAGATGAAAATGTTCTTGACCAGGCTCGGTTTCGGCTCAAAGATGGTTATTACCGGAGACATTACACAGATCGATCTGCCCAAAGGAAAAGTGTCCGGATTGGTGGACGCCGAACGGATTTTGCAGCATATTGCGGAAATCGGGTTTGTCCGTTTTGCCGAACAGGATGTCGTCCGTCACTCGCTCGTACAAAAGATCATAACGGCTTACAGGAACAAGGAGCAGAAAAGCTCGTCGGCGAATGATCGATGAAGGGATTGACTTCCGGCATGATCCAAAAATCGTTTACCGGAAAAAAAATCGCGAACGACCGGAGCAGGGAATGGCGGCAGAGCGCGTACTTGCGCTTTGTCTTGTTCCTCAGTTTTCCGGTTATGTTTTATTTGGCGATTTCCGGATATTTGATACCGCAAACTTATGATATCAAGGAAGGCGCGATCAGCGAAATCAGCATCGCGGCGCCGAAAACAATCTATGACGCGGATGCGACGGAGACAGCGAAAGAGGCGGCCGCGGACCGTGTCGTGCCTGTCTATACGAATATAGCAATGAAAAACGCCGGTTTGGCGGAAACGATTTTCAACAAGCTGGAGCAGCTGAACGCCGACGAAACGATCACTTTTGAGCAAAAAGTCGCGATATACCGTGAAGAAATTCCGGACATGTTTAACGATTATTACAACCGTTTGCTCAAGCAGTACGAAAATATATATTCGGCCAAACTGCTGGCGGAAGCCCGCCGGCAATTGGACGATCAGCGCTACCGCATTCCGGAAGACGTGTTTTTCAAATTGCCGAAGCTTTCGGGTAAGCAATTGACCGCAATGAAACAGGTGGCAAAAGACACCGTCGACAGATTGACTTCCGATCCGCTTACCGACGCGCAAACGGCGCGAACCAAAGTGGCGGAATTCATTAACGCTTCCCAATTGCCGAGCAAGACGGAGCGGGAATTGGTGCAGGAAATTTCCACTTTCGTCATTACGCCGAACCGTTTTGCCGATGAAGAGGCCACGGATGAAGCCAGGGCAAAAGCGCGGGAGCAGGTTTCTCCGGTGTACATCGAGAAAGGGCAATACCTCGTCAAAAAAGGCGAAATGGTTACGAAGGATATCTTTAACAGACTCGATCATTTGGGATTGCTGAAAAGCAAAATCAACTATCCTCCCTACATCGGGGCGGCGCTGTTGGCATTGCTTTTTGCCGGCGTATTGTTCATGTTTGTCCGTTACGGACGCGCGCGACTGCTGGAGAGCAATTGGCAAATATTGCTGCTCTTTCTGATTTATTTGCTCACCATCGCGGCCATCGGCATCACCGCGCTGGGCGTGAACGAAAAAACGCCGTACGTCGGATTTGTCGCACCGGTGGCGATGGGGACGATGCTGATCGCCATTTTGCTGGATGAACAAATCGCCTTTATTTCCGCTGTTTTGTTTGGCCTCATCGTAAGTATCGCGTTTAACCATAGCGATTTGCCGTTTGATTTCCGCTACGGTTTTGTCGCCGTGGTAGCCTGCTATGTTTCCATTTTTGCCGTGCATGGCGCCACACAGCGGTCTGCCGTGCTGCGCGCGGGGATTTTCATTGCGCTCGCTTCCTGCCTGGCAATCGGCACGCTCATTTTGCTCGATCAGGAGTTTGCGATGAAAAACGCCATGCTGTCGCTTGCTTTCGCCGTGATCGGCGGCTTGCTGACGGCGATTCTGGTGATCGGGCTGTTGCCGTTTCTGGAAGCGGCGTTCGGCATTTTATCGCCACTGAAAATGGTTGAATTATCGAACCCGAACCATCCGCTTTTGCGCAAACTGCTTACGGAAACGCCGGGGACTTATCATCACAGCGTGATGGTGGGAAATTTGGCGGAAACGGCGGCTGTCGCCATAAACGCAAACGGCCTTTTGTGCAGAGTCGGGTCGTTTTATCATGATATCGGCAAGACGAAGCGCCCGAGTTATTTTATTGAAAACCAGAACAATATGGAAAATCCGCATGATAAAATCGACCCGCAATTAAGCAAGTCGATTATCATCGCGCATGCCCGCGACGGCGTGGAAATGTTGAAAGAACATAACATTCCGAAGCCGATCCGCGATATTGCCGAGCAGCACCACGGCACGACGCTGTTGCAATATTTTTACCACAAGGCGAAAAAACAGGCGGCGGGAAAAGGTTTGGATCCTGCGCACATTCGCGAGGAAGATTACCGCTATCCCGGCCCGAAGGCGCAAACAAAAGAAGCGGCGGTCGTCGGCATTGCCGACAGCGTGGAAGCCGCCGTGCGGTCGCTGAAAAACCCGACAATCGAGCAAATCGACGCGGTTGTTACCAAAATTGTCAAGCAGCGTTTGGACGACGGGCAATTTAACGAAT
The DNA here is from genome assembly GCA_036381315.1 of Bacilli bacterium. Lineage (NCBI taxonomy): Bacteria > Bacillati > Bacillota > Bacilli > Bacilli bacterium. Next base: position 18,545 of record DASVDB010000094.1, read on the forward strand.
GCGATTTGACGATAAAAGAATTGGATATCATCACCAAAACATTAAATGAAACCTTGCTTGGGATTTTTCATTCGCGAATCGAGTATCCCGCAGAGGCTGCTCCCAAACAGGCGGAAAAGGATGCGTGAACGATGAGTTTGCAACTGATGGTGAACAACGAATTGCCGGACTTTGCGATTCCGGCGGAGTGGATGGCGATGCTTCATAAGCTGCTCGGTACGGCCGGGAAAAAAGAAGGGATTGCGGAAGGCGAAGTCGCCTTAACGTTTGTCGATGATGCAAAAATACGGGCTTTAAACAAAGAATACCGGGGGTTGGACAAGGCCACCGATGTTCTTTCTTTCCCCATGCTGGAAAGTAAAGAAGAAGAGCCGGAAATTTTCTACGATGCAAAAGAGGCGGATACATTGCCCGAATTGCTGGGCGATATCGTCATTTCCGTGCCGCGGGCGCAGGCGCAAAGCGAAGAATACGGCCACTCGCTGGAACGCGAGATCGGTTTTTTGTTTGTGCACGGCTTTCTGCATTTGTTGGGTTATGACCATCAGGATGAAGCTTCCGAAAAGGCGATGTTTACTTTGCAGGAAGAAATTTTGCGCGAAGCGGGGGTCGCACGGTGAATGCGCTTGGCCGGTGGCTGCGTTCCGTCCGCTATGCCGTGGACGGGTTGAAGTATATATTGCTTACGCAGCCCAATATGCGCATTCATTTTGGCGCCGCGCTGATCGTACTGACGCTTTCCTGGCTGTTGCGAATCGGCGAAACGAAAATTTTGTTTCTGCTTTTGGCCATCACCATTGTCACCGTGACCGAGGCGGTCAATACCGCCGTGGAAAAAGCCGTGGATCTGGCCAGCCGGGAAATTCATCCGTTGGCCAAAATCGCAAAGGATGTCGCCGCCGCCGCTGTGCTTCTCGCCGCGGTTTTTGCCGTTGTGACGGGTATCGTTGTGTTTTGGCAGCCGGTAGTCGACGCATTTGGCGGCTCGTTTGCCGAACCGGGCATGTCCGGATTGTTCCGCGCCTTGATTCTACTTATAGTTACGGCATTGGCGGCTTTTTTGCTGCAAACGGCGGGCAGCCGCAAGAAAGGCGGCGAAAGCGGGCGTTTTTCCGCGCCGAGCGTTCCGGTTGCTTTGGCCTGGACCGCCGCGGGATGGATTTCGCTTGCTGCGGCGCGCCGCGAAATGATGCTTCTGGCGCTTTTCTTGGCGGCGCTTGCCAGTGTCCTATTTTTGGAGAGATCGAAAGCTTCGCTGTTTGCGGTTGCCACCGGCGCCGGATTAGGCATTCTGATCGCCGTTATTGGCTATATTACGATTTGATGAAGCATGAAGGAGAGACAGGCATGAGCAAGTTTCATTCCGGGTTTGTGGCGATCATCGGCAGGCCGAACGTCGGAAAGTCGACGCTGTTAAACCAAATGATTGGACAAAAAATCGCCATCATGTCGGATAAGCCGCAAACGACGCGAAATCGCATCCATGGCGTATACACGACGGAAGACATGCAAATCGTATTTTTGGACACGCCGGGGATTCATAAGCCGCAGTCGCGTTTGGGCGATTATATGGTAAGGGCGGCGCAAAGCGCGCTTCAGGAAGTCGATGCGGTGCTTTTTTTGGCCGATGTGGCGCAAGGCTTGGGCGGCGGCGACAGATTTATCATTGAACGGCTGAAAGGGATTGAAACTCCCGTTTTTTTGGTGTTAAACAAAATTGACCAGGTGCATCCCGAACAACTGTTGCCAATGATCGCGCAATATAAAGAACTTTACGACTTTGCGGAAATCATCCCGGTTTCGGCGCTTTTGGGCAATAACGTGGCGACCTTGCTTGCGCAAATCCGCAAAGTGCTGCCCGAAGGCCCGATGTATTATCCCGCCGACCAAGTGACGGACCATCCCGAGCAGTTTGTGTGCGCGGAGTTGATCCGCGAAAAAATTTTGCAGCTGACCCATGACGAAGTGCCGCATTCGGTTGCGGTCGCGATCGAAAATATGCGCGTCGCGGAAAACGGGATCGTGCACATTTCCGCCATTATTTTCGTCGAACGCGATTCGCAAAAAGGGATTGTAATCGGCAAGCAGGGCGCGCTGTTGAAGCAGGTCGGCAAAGAAGCGCGCCACGATATCGAGCGCCTCCTGGGTTCCAAAGCGTTTTTGCAATTATGGGTCAAAGTGAAGAAAGATTGGCGCAATCGCGATCAATTGTTGCAGGAATTCGGCTTTCGCAATGAGGAAATTTGAGCGGTCCTGGCGGTTTTTTCCCGGATAGATTCGGCTTGTATTGCCCATCCTAACAGTGTGCCTGAGCAGTCTGTTCTGCGAAAGGATGAGAACATATGAGAGATTTTTCCTGGCAAGTTTTCGCATTGACCGGGAATGTAGACGCGTATATGTTGTATCGGGACATTGGGGAAAACGGCGGCGAAGAAACGGTGGAAAAAGCGCAGGAGGGCGAACGGCAGGACGGCGACGAGCGGCAAGCGGAAGCAAATTGAGCGAACCACCAGCTATCATCAATTTTTAACCGATTATCCAGTCTGCGTGCTCATGGGGGAAACGAACCGGTGCTGAAAAGGGTGGAAGGGCTTGTCATCCGCACCAACGATTACGGGGAAGGACATAAAATCTTGACGCTATATACCTGTGATGCGGGGAAAACAAGCGTAATGGCGCGCGGCGCGAAAAAGCTGAACAGCCGCTTTGCCGCTGCCGCGCAATTGTTTACATATGGCGAATACGCCTTTTATAAATCCGGGCAGATCGGCACGCTGCAGTCTGCCGAGATCCTAGACTCCCACCATTTGCTGCGGGAAGACCTGGAAAAGACGGCGTATTCGGCCTACATCGCCGAACTGGTCGATCGCTTGGCCGACGAGGAGCCGAACGCCGGTTTGTTTGGGCAGCTTTTGGCGGCGCTTAGGGCGATCGAGGAAGGAAAAGACCCGCAGATCACCACGCATGTGATGGAAATGAAACTGATGGCGTTGGCCGGTTATGCGCCTGTGTTGGATCGGTGCGCGAACTGCGGCAAGGATATCGGCGGCTCCGCCATGTTCAGCGCGGCGGCGGGGGGTGTGCTGTGTGCCGCGTGCGCCAATGCGCATGCGCAGGCAATGCCGCTTGCCGACAGCGTTTGGAAATTGCTGCGCTTACTTAATCGTGTTGATTTGCGCCGAATCGGCACGATCAGCGTTAAGCCGGAGACAAAGCGAGTACTGAAGCAAGTGTTGCGCCGCTACATGGATGGGCATGTGGAAGTGTCGCGCTGGAAGGCGCGAAGTTTTCTTGACCAGATGAGCAAATACGAGTTATAATATGTAATTGGTTTTGCGATGAAGGAAAAAGAGTACCCGCGGCAGTTTCGGCATAGCGAACCGGGGGCGGTGCAAGCCCGGTCCGAAAGTCCGGCGAAAGGCGCTTCCAGAGCATACGTTGGCGAAAAGAGGGCAGTCGCGTTTGCCGTGCCTAGGCCGGCAAAAACGGTTGCCAAGTAGGGTGGAACCGCGGGAAATAACCTCCCGTCCCTATGTGTTGGGAAGACGCATAGAGGCGGGTTTTTTCATGGATAGAAACGATCAATTATATGAGGAGATGGAAGCAGTGAATTTTCAGGAGATCATTTTGACCCTGCAAAATTTTTGGGCGGAACAAAACTGCGTAATCATGCAACCGTATGACGTGGAAAAAGGCGCCGGCACGATGAATCCGATGACCTTTTTGCGCAGCATCGGCCCCGAACCATGGAACGTGGCTTATGTGGAGCCTTCCCGCCGCCCGGCGGACGGCAGATACGGAGAAAACCCGAACCGGCTGTACCAGCACCATCAGTACCAGGTCATTATGAAGCCGTCGCCGGACAACATTCAGGAAATATATTTGGAAAGCCTGAAGCGGTTGGGCATCGATCCGTTGCATCACGACATCCGTTTTGTCGAGGATAACTGGGAATCGCCCACGCTGGGAGCATGGGGGCTTGGCTGGGAAGTGTGGCTGGACGGAATGGAGATTACGCAATTTACGTACTTCCAACAGGTCGGCGGCATCGACGCCAATCCCGTCGCCATCGAAATTACATACGGACTGGAGCGGCTGGCTTCGTATATCCAGCAAAAAGAAAACGTGTTTGATCTCGAATGGGTCGGCAATGTGACTTATGGCGACGTCTTTTTGCAGCCCGAATACGAACATTCCAGGTACACTTTCGAGGTCTCCGACGCCAAGCTTTTGTTTACGCTGTTCGGCATGTATGAGGCGGAAGCCAAACGCGCGCTTGAGGCGCGGCTTATTTTCCCGGCATACGATTATGTGCTGAAATGCTCCCACACGTTTAATTTGTTGGATGCCCGCGGCGCAATCAGCGTTACGGAACGCACCGGCTATATCGCCAGGGTGCGCAATCTCGCCAGAATGTGTGCGTCCGCCTATTTGGAAGAACGGGAGCGCTTGGGCTTTCCGCTGATCAAGACTACGGCAAACGGAGGGCAAAACAAATGAGCAAAGACCTTTTACTGGAAATCGGCATGGAGGAAATCCCCGCCCGTTTTGTGCGCGACGCGGTGGAACAGCTGGCGCAAAAAACGGAAGAGTGGCTGCAAAACTCCCGGATAGCGCACGCTAGCGTCATCCCGTACGCCACGCCTCGTCGGATCGCCGTATATGTGCGGGATGTCGCGGAAAAACAAGGAGACATAACGGAAGAAGCGAAAGGGCCGGCGAAAAAAATCGCGCAGGACGATCAGGGCAACTGGACCAAAGCGGCGCTCGGATTCGCCCGCAGCCAGGGCGTAAAGCCCGAGGAGCTTTATTTTAAGGAAATTTCCGGCGTGGAATACGCGCATGCGCGCAAGCACAGCGTCGGCGTGCAAACCGCCGATATTCTTGCCGACGGACTTAAGCAGCTTGTGTTGTCTTTGCATTTTCCGAAAAATATGCGCTGGGGCAGCAACGACCTGAAATACGTCCGCCCGATCCGCTGGCTGGTCGCTTTGTTTGGCGCCGATGTTGTCGATTTTGCGATATCCGGCGTGCGCACGGGGCGCGTAACGCGCGGGCACCGTTTTTTGGGAACGGAAACGGCGCTTGCCGTTGCGAATGACTATAAAGAAGCGCTGCGCGCGCAGCAGGTAATTGTCGATATTGCCGAACGCAAGGCGGCGATTGTGGCGCAGATTGAACAATTGGCGCAAGCGAACGGATGGCAAGTTCCGATGAAGGCGGATTTGCTGGAAGAGGTGCTGTTTCTCGTGGAGATGCCGACGGCGCTTCACGGCAGCTTTGATCCGGCATTTTTAAGCATCCCCCGGGAAGTGCTGATTACTTCCATGCGGGAGCATCAGCGCTATTTCCCGGTATTTTCCGCCGACGGGAAGCTTTTGCCCCATTTTGTCACCATCAGAAACGGCGACAGCGTTTCGCTCGATACGGTAGCCAGAGGCAACGAAAAAGTGCTGCGGGCCAGGCTTTCCGACGCCAAATTCTTTTATGTGGAAGACCAAAAACTGTCGATCGACAACGCGCTTTCGCGTTTGGAAACGATTGTGTTTCATGAGGAGCTGGGCACCATTGGCGACAAGGTGCGGCGGATACGCGCCATAGCCGAAGCCTTGGCGGAAAAACTGTCCCTTACGGGCGAGACGGCAGAACTGGTTCGCCGCGCCGCGGCGATTTGCAAATTTGACCTGGTGACGCAAATGGTGTACGAGTTCCCCGAGCTGCAGGGCATCATGGGCGAAGACTACGCCCGCAAAGCCGGGGAAAAGGCGGAAGTCGCGCGCGCTATCTTTGAACATTATAAGCCGCGCTTTTCCGGAGACAGCGTTCCGGAATCGCCAATCGGCGCCATCGTAAGCATAGCGGATAAAATCGACACGATCGCCGGCTGCTTTTCCATCGGCATCGTGCCGACCGGGTCGCAGGATCCGTACGCGTTGCGAAGGCAGGCGGCCGGCATCGTGCAAATTTTGCTGGAAAAGAGCCTGCCGCTCCGTTTATCGGAGCTGTTCGCCATCGCATTGGACGTATTGGAACGCGCCCGCGGATTAAAACGCGAACATCATGAAATTGTGCAGGATTTAACCGACTTTTTCGGCTTGCGGGTCAAAAATCTGTTTTCCGACCGCATCCGGTATGATGTCGCCGATGCCGTCATGGCCGCCGGTTTCGACAATGTCGCGTTGACGGTGCAAAAAGGCGAGGCGCTGATGCAGGCGGTTGCCGGGGGCGGCTTTAAAGAAGCCGCGGACGCGCTTGTTCGCGTCGGCAATTTGGCCCAGAAAGCGGCTACGGCCGAATTTTCCGCCGCGCTATTCGCCGATCGGAGCGAACGCGAATTGTACGATTCCTTTCTCGTGCAGCACGGCCAATTTGCCGATGCTTTGGCGCAAGGAAACGCTTCTTCCGCGCTTTATGCGTTAACGGCTTTGCGGGAGCCGATCAACCGATATTTTGCGGCGGTTATGGTAATGGTCGACGATGAAGCGTTGCGGAACAACCGGTTGGGCTTGCTGCGGGCGATCGCCGACGACATAAGCCAATTCGCCGATTTTCAGAAAATTGTATGGTGATTTGTCCACAAGCAGGATTTCCGCTTGCTTAAAGCGTATATTATAGATGTTATTCAAAAGGGTGGAGTTGTTCAAATCTTGCCAAAGATCGTAGTGGATGCGGATGCCTGCCCGGTCAAGGATGAAATCAGGGCCGCCGGGAAAAAGCACGGGATTGAAGTGCTGATGGTCGCTTCGTTTGATCATCGGCTCATTCCCGAAGATGGTGTACAAGTTGTCCAGGTTGACCGTTCGGATCAATCCGCGGACCTTTATATTGCCAACCATTTGCAAGGCGGTGACGTTCTAATCACCCAGGACTTTGGGCTGGCCGCCATCGGTCTTGGCAAGGGCGCCTACGTTCTGTCAAACAGAGGGCAAAACTATAAAGATGAAACGATGGCATTTTTGTTGGAACAACGGCATCGTAACGCCAAGCTGCGGCGGAAAGGCCGCTACGGGAAAGGCCCGAAGCCTTTTACGGACGAAGACCGGCATTTTTTTCTACATGCTTTGACAAAACTTTTGACCGCTTTGCAGGAAATTGAACCGGGATAGCGAATAGTAATTTACGAGTTAATCGGGATGTGAAAGTTATGCGTGACGGCAGACTACCGGACGATTTGATTGCGGCTGTTTTAAAGCGTCACGATATCGTAGAAACGGTACGGAAATATCTGCAACTTACGAAGGCGGGCAAGTATTTTAAAGGATTATGCCCGTTTCATTCAGAGAAAACCCCGTCTTTTACGGTTTCCCCCGATAAACAGATTTTTCACTGTTTCGGTTGCGGGAAAACCGGCAGCGTCGTTACATTTATCATGGAAGTAGAAGGCTTGTCATTTGCGGAAGCGGTTCGCCATTTGGCCGCCGAAGCGGGAATTGCGACTGATTGGGCGCCGCTTGCCGCAACGGAGACGAAAGAGCAGCGGGAACAGCGCGCCATTATCGAAGGCCACGAGCTATCCGCCCACTGGTATCACTATCTCCTGAAAAATGCGAAGATTGCCAGAGCGGCTCTTCATTATTTGCGGGATCGTGGCTTCACCGACAAAATGATCGACGAATTTCAACTTGGCTACTCCCCGCCTATGCGGGACAAGCTGTACAGCATGCTGCAAAGCAAGGAAAAAGATTTGCGGTTGATGGAAAAAGGCGGCCTGTTAACGCCTATTGAAGGCGGCGGATACGCCGACCGGTTTCGCGACCGCATCATGTTTCCGATCCGGAATGCCCAAGGGCAAACGATCGCTTTCGCCGGAAGGGTGCTCAACCCCGAGGTGCAACCGAAATATTTGAATTCTCCGGAAACCCCGCTATTTAACAAAAGCCGAACTCTATTCAATCTCGACAAAGCAAAAAACGCAATGCGCAAATCGCAAACTTCCGTACTATTTGAAGGGTATGCCGATGTAATGAAAGCATGGGCGGCCGGGGTGGAAAACGGCGTCGCCACGATGGGAACCGCGTTAACCGAGTATCATGTCAAATTGTTAAAGCGTTATGTGCAAACCGTTATCGTCTGTTATGACGGCGATGACGCCGGTCAGGCCGCCGCGTATAAAAGCATTCCGCTTCTGCAAGCGGCCGGCCTGGAAACATTGATTGCCGTCATCCCCGGCAAAATGGATCCGGATGAATACATTACTGTGAATGGCGGTGAACGATTTAAAAGCGCAATTATCGAAAGTGCGGTACCGGCAATTAAATTCAAATTAATTTATTTGCGGCGGAACCATATACTACAAGAAGACACGGGGAAATTAAAGTACATTGACTCGGCTCTGCGGGCAATCGCGGAACTGAAGTCTCCGACGGAACGGGAGTTTTATGTAAAGGAATTATCGGCCGAGTTCCAATTCTCCGTTGCTTCGCTTACGGAACAGTTGCATCAAATCAGGCAGGAATTGCAAAAGAATGCGGCAATAAGGGATAAAGAGGAAAAACCGTGGAATAATGTTATGAATGACGGGAAAAGCGGGAAAAGCGCCCCGCCGCTGCTCCCTGCGTATCATGTTGCGGAAAGAAACCTGCTTTATGCGATGATGACTGACCGTGATGTTTGTCTGTATGTCCAGGAACACCTCGGCGGTCAATTCAACGTTGAAGAATATGCAGCACTGGCTGCTTATTTATATGCATTTTACGGGGAAAACCCGGAACCCGACATAAGCAAGTTCATCACCATGCTTGCGGATGAACAATTGGCGCAGGTTGCCGCCGCGATCGCCGCGTTGGAGGCTGTAGACGTCCGTCCCATTGACGAATATATAAAGGAAATCAGGAAAGTTCCGGTTTTACAGCAACTGAAGGCCAAAGAGGAAATGGCGCTGACAGCGAGCCGCACCGGGAATTCCATAGAGGCAGCCCGTATCTTTAACGAAATCGTATTATTAAAAAGGGAGCTTGATTCATAATATGGAAATTCCCGAAATTGAAACCAGAAACGAATCGGATGGGCGTCCAGGGAGGAGGAAGATAACCATGGCGAATGACCAGCATGCAGAAACAGAACACGAAATGACGCTGGAACAAATGAAAGAGCAATTGATTGAACAGGGCAAAAAACGTTCTTCGCTGACGTATAAAGAAATTATGGATAAGCTTAGCCCTTTCGAACAAGACGCGGAGCAAATCGAGGAATTTTTCGACCAGCTTGCGGATTTGGAAATCGATGTCGTCAATGAAAACGACGAAGATTTGCCCTTGCACGCCAACGAACATAGAGAAGCGGAAGACTTGAATTTCGACGATGATTTGGCTCTTCCTCCCGGCGTTAAAATCAATGACCCGGTTCGCATGTATCTGAAAGAAATCGGGCGCGTCCCGTTATTGTCAGCCGATGAAGAAGTGAAATTGGCCAACCTGATTGAACAGGGAGACGAGGAAGCAAAGCGCCGCCTCGCGGAAGCGAACCTTCGCCTTGTCGTAAGCATCGCCAAACGCTATGTCGGGCGCGGGATGCTGTTTTTGGACCTTATCCAGGAAGGCAACATGGGTTTGATCAAAGCGGTGGAAAAGTTTGATTACCGGAAGGGATTCAAATTCAGCACGTACGCAACCTGGTGGATTCGGCAGGCAATCACGCGGGCCATCGCCGACCAGGCAAGGACGATTCGGATTCCGGTGCATATGGTGGAAACGATCAACAAGTTGATCCGCGTATCGCGCCAACTGCTGCAGGAATTGGGGCGCGAACCCACTCCCGAGGAAATTGCCGCGGAAATGGAGTTAAGCACGGAAAAAGTGCGGGAAATTATGAAAATCGCCCAAGAGCCCGTCTCGCTGGAAACCCCGATCGGCGAAGAAGACGATTCGCATCTCGGCGATTTTATCGAAGACCAGGAAGCGCTCGCCCCCGCCGATGCGGCCGCCTACGAATTGCTGAAAGAGCAGTTGGAAGACGTGCTGGACACGCTGACCGAACGTGAAGAAAACGTGCTGCGGCTGCGGTTCGGTTTGGATGACGGGCGGACAAGAACGCTGGAAGAAGTCGGCAAAGTTTTTGGCGTTACGCGCGAGCGGATTCGCCAAATCGAGGCGAAAGCTTTGCGCAAGCTGCGCCATCCAAGCCGCAGCAAACGGCTGAAAGATTTTCTTGAATAAGCGCGGGCGAAAACCGTAAATGCGCTACATCCGGGCCTTCTGCTAGTTTGCAGCTGGGCCCTTTTTTCCCCCTGTATATGTTACGATGAGATCGGGAGGAAGCTTATGGAACCGGAACGAAGAAAAGTCATTGTCCGAGAAATCGAATATTGGCGCAAAAACAGGCTATTGCCTGAACAATATTGCGACTTTTTGCACAATTTGTACGCCGAGCATTCTTCAGCGGGCCCGAAAAACCGCGGTTTTGCCGCAATCGTCCGGGAAAGCAAAGGCAAAACATGGTTGATTGCCGCAGGAATAATTGCCATAATTTCATTTTCCTTTATTAATTTTAACGCTTTTCCAATCGTATTGCAAATCGTACTGGCGGGAATTCCGGTTATCGGGCTTTCGATTCGCGGGTCCATGTTATTGCGGCGCCATCCTGTCCCCGCCAATGTGCTGATCGGGCTTTCTTCGTTTGTCACGCTTTTGGCCGGCGAATATATCGTCCGCGAACTTGACCGCAATCCGCCGTGGGATGCTGCCCTCTATATAGCGGCCTGCGGCCTGCTTTGGGTCGCGCTGGGGATTGCGTGCGGAAGCGTGCTCTGGCATGTGAGCGGGTGGATGGCGCTTAATGTGTATTACGCATGTGTGGTCTACGCCGTTTTTTCGCCGGCGAGCGTTTGGGAAGCTGAACTTTTCTGGCTGCCTTTCGTTCTTTTGTTCGGCTGGGTCGGGCATGCTGCGGCCGGGAAAAATAAATCCGTTGGGGGCGTGTTTTCGCTGAGTGCGCTCATCTATCTGGCGATGCCGGAAATATACGGTTTTGCCGTGCTGGGAAGCTCGGCTGCCGTACAAATCATGGCCGCCGTTAAACTGGCGGTTGTCTTTTTCTTGTTGTTTATATCGCGCAAAAAATGGACGGGGTGGATTTCACGGCATGATTAAATTATCGGAACGTCTGGCCGCAATCGCGAGCCGCGTCCCGGCTGGAGCGGCGCTTGCCGACATCGGTTCCGACCATGCGCTTCTGCCGTGTTATTTGGCGGAACAAGGAATCGTCCGCACAGCCATTGCCGGGGAAATAAACGAGGGCCCCTATTTGGCGGCATGCGAACAGGTGCGGCAGCATCGTTTGCAAGCGCGAATTTCCGTCCGCCGCGGCGACGGGCTTTCCGTGCTGCATACGGGGGAAGCGGACGTGGTTGTGATAGCCGGAATGGGAGGCGGCACGATCGTTCGGATTTTGGCCGACGGGAAAGAAAAGTTGGCTTACGTTCGCCGGCTTTTGCTGCAGCCCAATGCGGGCGAAAAACTGGTGCGGGAATGGTTGATTGCCCAAGGCTGGCTTTTGGCGGAAGAAACGATTTTGCTGGATGGCGGCAAAATTTATGAAGTGATTGTCGCCGATTGCCATCCGCAGGCGCGGCGGTTGAACAGCGCGCTGCTTGCGCAAACCGGCGCGCGAATTGGCGGCGGACAGGCGGAAGATTTGGTGCTGGAGATGGGGCCGCATCTGTTGGCCGCCCCGCCGCCGGCTTTTTTCGCCAAATGGGAAGGCGAGCTGATAAAACGGGAAAAAGTAATGGCCGGACTTAAGCGCTCCATTAACCCGCATGCGCAGCGGAAATTGGCGCTGATGAAAGAGCAAACGCGAAAAATCAGGGAGGTGCTGCAATGTTTGCAAACGGTGAAACCGTAATCCAACTGTTTGAACAATTCGCCCCCAAATATTATGCCGTACCCGATGACAGGATCGGCTTGCAGCTTGGCACCCTGCAGAAAGAAATCAAAAAAGTGCTGGTTACGCTGGATGTGACGGACGAGGTCGCGGAAGAAGCGATCGCCCTCAAGGCGGACCTTATTATCGCGCATCATGCCATCATTTTTCGCCCGCTCGTAAACCTTCGCACCGATTTGCCCGCAGGCAGGCTATATGAAAAATTGCTCAAAGCGGATATTGCCGTTTATATCGCGCATACAAACCTGGATGTGGCCGAAGGCGGCATCAATGATTTGCTGGCGGAAGCGCTTGGACTTTCCGAAGTCAGTTGCCTGGAAGAAATCCATACGGACAAGCTGCGCAAGCTGGTGGTGTTTGTGCCCGAGGAGCATCATGAGCGGGTAATGGATGCGATTTTCGCGGCCGGAGCGGGCTTTATCGGTCAGTACAGCCACTGCAGCTTCCATTTGCCGGGTACGGGCACGTTCAAGCCGCAAGCCGGCGCGAAACCTTACGTCGGATCGATCGGAAATATCGAAAAAGTGCGGGAAGTCAGAATTGAAACGATCGTGCCGGAGAGCCTGCAAAAGAAAGTCGTAGCCGCCATGCTGGCGGCGCATCCGTACGAAGAACCGGCCTATGATCTGTATCCGCTTGATTTGCCCGGCAAAGCGTACGGTCTTGGCCGGGTCGGGCGGTTGCCAGGCGCGGTTAAGCTTAGGGAACTTGCCGAAACGGTAAAACGGTCATTTGCCGTATCCGCGGTGCGCGTAGTCGGGGATTTGTCCCGTTCCATCAGGAAGGTTGCCGTATTGGGCGGATCGGGCGGGCGCTATGTAAAACACGCGTTGCTGGCGGGCGCCGATGTGCTGATCACCGGCGATATCGATTACCATACGGCGCATGATGCGCTGGCTGCCGGACTTGCCATTATCGATTGCGGACATCATGCCGAGAAAATCATGAAAGACAAAGTTGCCGGCGTGTTACGGGAAAAATTGGCGGAAAAGCAATTCGCGACGGAAATCGCCGTATCCGCGGTCAATACCGAGCCGTTTCAGTTTTTGTAACCAAAAAAAAGAACTTGGATGATCGCGCGCGATCTGCTATACTGGCTTTTGACGCGAAAAGTTTGTCGGACAATCGCCGGCATGCGCCGCAAGGCGTGTGCGGGAGGAAAGTCCGGGCTTCGCAGGGCAGGGTGCTGGATAACGTCCAGTCAGCGCGAGCTGAAGGATAGTGCCACAGAAACGGACCGCCGATGGCGCTGATGCGCACAGGCAAGGGTGGAACCGTGGTGTAAGAGACCACGAGGGAATATGGCGACTTATTCCCTGGTAAACCCCACTCGAAGCAAGACCAAAGAGGAACGCGGCGCCGCTATTGCGGCGCAGCCTTTGCCCGAGGCGCGTTCGGGTTGGTCGCTCGAGCCGTTCAGCAATGGACGGCCTAGACAGATGATTGTCGCTTCAATGGTGGGAGGGAGACCCCCGCGATACCACCGGAAGTACAGAACCCGGCTTACAGACAAACTTTTCCCAAATAACCCCAAGCATGTTAATCCAACAACCGCTCAAAAAGCCTCGTCCAAAAATGGACCAAAGGACGGTCGTTTCCCTGCGCCCGCTTTAACGCCCTCGCCACGTCGATTTGTCCGTATCCGTAATATTTGTCTTTTCCCGGCGCGCCAAGATCTTGCGCGGTTTTGCGGATGATATCCATCACCTCCACATTTGATAGCTTCGGATTGGTTGAGCGGATGAGCGCCGCCAACGCGGCAACATGCGGGCTGGCCATGGAAGTTCCGGAAAGCGCGGCATAGCGGTTTTGCGGGAACGTGCTGGCAATGCTGACGCCGGGCGCGACCACGTCGATATAATCGCCGTAGTTGGAGAAAGGCGCCCGCTGTTGCGCAAAATCAATTGCCGATACCGCCAGCACTTCCGGATAAGCCGCGGGATAGCCCGGTTTTTCCGTATTGTCGTTGCCGCTTGCGGCAATCAGCACCACATCCTTGGCGAAGGCGTAGCGAATCGCATCGTGCAAAAACCGCGAGCTGGCGTAATTCCCCAGACTCATATTGATCACTTTGGCTCCGTGGTCCGCCGCCCAAATAATCCCTTGCGCAACGGAATACGTGCTGCCGGAGCCGGATTGATCCAACACTTTAACGGGCAAAATCGGGTTGCGCCAGGTCATGCCGGCGACGCCTTCCCCGTTGTTTACCACCGCCGAGATGATGCCGGCAACATGCGTGCCGTGCCCGACGTCGTCCAGCGGCGATTTTTGCTCATCGACTACGTTGACGCCCGGCAGCAAATGTCCGCGCAAATCGGGGTGTCGCGGGTCGACGCCGGTATCGACAATGCCGACGATAACGTCTTTGCTGCCGCGGTTTACTCTCCACCCTTGTTCGGTATCCACCAACGGCAAATTCCATTGGAATTCGGAATACAAAACGTCATTCGGAACGAAAACCCCGTCGTTTTGATCGTTTGTCATATAAAAAAAATGCGGCTCGGCATATTCGACGTCCCATTGCCGGAAATATTCCAACATTTCCCGGGCGGTTTTTTTGCGGGACTCGAATACATACGCATACCCCAGCCTTTTTACATGCGTCGCCTGCAAATCCTGGTGAATCCGGGCCAATTGCCGCGGAGTAGGCGCGCTCCGGAATTTCACCACGACCTGGTATTGATGAAAATGGCTTGTCCGGCCGTTGTCGTCGCCCGATTTTACTTTTACGCCGCGCAGCGTGTCGGAGTCTACCGTCTCAAGCTTTTCCGCATGCCCGCCGGGCAAAGCGATAAGCCGTAAATTTTTGCGCTGATGCCGCCTTACTTCGTCGATAATATCTTGCTTGATCAGGCCGATGAGTGAAGCGTCCGCGTTGCGGGACGGCACGCCCAGCACAAAATAGGTTGCGCCGTTTAGGCGCAGCGGTTTGGATTGGTACATTTTACCCCGGTTTACGATTTCCTTTGCCCGGGAAATTTGTTTTGCGGCTTTGTTCCATTCGATCCGCCCTTCGTTCTGGACCGCTTTCACGCCTTGCGAAAAGGGCTCGTCGCGTTTGCTGTAAATGAGCATTTGCATGTGGCGATGCATGCGCAGCATATTCTCCAATTTGCGGGCAATCGTTTCTGTTCCGGAATTTTCGCCCATTTCGCTTAAAGCTTGCCGGAAATTGCGCGCGCATTGGATGCGGCACAAACGGTCCGTATGCGCCACATCTTGTTCAAGCAGCGACATTTTGCGCGAGTGTTCCGCCGTTTGCGCAATGTGCGGCCGCGGGTTGCCATTTTGCCGCGGTATGAGAATGAGGGCTACGGCCAAAGCCGCTGCCGCCAATATCCATATTTTTGTTTGCATGACGCCAATGTCCCACCTTTTTGCCTTGATATGCGCTATTATGCCGTTTAGCACGCGCATCGTATTCAGGAAACAGGATTGCCTTCTGTTATCGGAAAAAGCCGCCGGGTATATGTTGAAATTCCCTCGGGGAAACTTGACTTGGGGGTGATAAACATGCCTAAAGTCGCGTGCAGCGTTGCCAACTGCGAGTATTGGTCGCCGGGAAACAACTGTCGGGCGGATGCAATCATGATTGACATTGATCAGCATGCAAATGCGAATTATAAGGAAGAATTTGCAGGGGAACCGGAGCACCAGGATGTGGCGGAAAGCGTTTCGCACACTTGCTGCCATACGTTTAAGAAGCGAACCGCCAAGTAAGTTAAAATGAATCATTTGTGAATCATTTGCCCGGAAAATGCAGGGAGGTTGCACACATGGCTGGAAACGATGACGCAACGCGGAAAAACGGTCAAAATCAAGATGACGCGCAGTCGCGCGAGGAAAACGCGTTTGCGGAAAAAATCAACGCTTTCGGCGCGGATGCCGACTTGACCGAAGCCCGAACGTATGCGGGAACTTCTGCCGCGACGGATCCGGATGCAGCGCTTAAAAACAACGATGACTTCGATTGGGATCCCGAGGCAACCGAATGGAGGCGGGGCTTCGCCGATACCGAGTTCGCCGCGGAAGCCGCTCCGGAACCGATTACCCGGCCGCCGGCGGCTGAACCGAAGCGTATGAACGGCAACGAGCGAAACAATCGTATCGGGAGCGCTACCCTTGGCTGGGTCGCCTTGATATTGGCGGTTGCCGCATTATTTGTCTGGCCTGCCGTATTGGGGCCCGCCGGAGCGGTGGTGGGCTTTTTCGCGTATATGCGGGGGAGCAGGGCGCTGGGAGTTTGGTCCATCGCCATCGGGCTGATCGCTTTTATCGCTTATGTTGTCATCACGCCGTTTTACTCGTAAACACGCGCAAAACCCGGAAAGCCGCGAGGCTTGCCGGGTTTTCCAACGCTGCAGCAAAGGCGTCGATTCACTCCGCATGGGGCGCTATATCCGCATTTTTGCCGTTATACGCACCGGCTCGCTCCTTACGGGTTGCGAAACTCAGACCGTTTTCAGCTTTACGTAAAGCAAACATGCGGTCGTTACAAAAACGCTGGCAAATATCCATAAAAACAGCGCGGAATGCATAATGAAAGCCTCAACCAGTATGAGTGAAACCAGCATTGAAATAAACGGCGACAGACTCCATATTTTCAGGATTTTCCTGACCACGGGCTGTTTGAAAACGCGCAAGCAAAGCGCGTCGCTGCCGGCGCCGATAATCGCCATCGTTGTCGCCTGCGTCAACGGCACGGGAATGCCGAACAAGGAAGCGGCAATGACCAGCGAGCCGCTCGTAAACGAAGCTATGCTGCCCTGCGCCAAAGTCAGACTGGCGATTTTTTTGCCGCCCGTTTCCAACACTTTTCCCCCCAGCGTAATCGCCCCTAACGCCAAAAAGACGGCCCCAAAGAAAACGCCTGTGCGTATGTCAATCAGACCGGCCCCAATCAGCGGCCCGACGGCATTGCCGACATTGTTCATGCCGGCGGAAAACGCTTCATAACAGCCCGCGGCGATTAATAAACAGGACAACCATTTCGCGCTCATCCCCAAGCGGACAGTTTCTTTCCGGCCGATTTTGGCGCACAGCTTGCGGATTGCAAAGGCGATAAGCAGCGCGCATACGGGCAGCATAAGCCAAGCCGCAATGATCGCAAACAGCGTCGGCCAATGGATTTGTTGAAATGCGACGCCGACGCCGACAATGCTGCCGACGGTCACCTCGCTTGTCGACAGCGGCAAACCCAGCCGGTTGGCGTAAAACAATGTCATGCAGGCGGAAATAAGGATGATCAACGTGATTTCGCTGCCGGACAGTTCGTGCGGAATGATTCCTTTCCCCAACGTTCGGACAACTTCGGCGCCGCCGAAATTCGCGCCCAGAAACGCGCATACGGCCACAAGCCAAACAGCAGCCCTGCGGCTTTGCACCGCGCCCGCTCCATAGGCCGCGCTCATGGCCGCCGCCGTCCCGCTGGCTCCGATATTGACTGCGAAAAAAAATGCCGCGGCAAATGTAGCCAAAACCAAAATCACCTGTTCCACTCTCCATAGGTTCGCATACCTCAGCATATGGGTAACAAACTATCACGGTGACGGCAAAACGTCTGATTTATTAACCCTTTTTTGCATATTCATCAATAAAAGTTATAAATAGCCGCGCCTTTTTCCCAAAAACTAGCGGGCGCAAGCGATTGGGTGTACAATGGTTGAGGACATTTCGGCTGATGGAGGAAACGGTACATGCAATATTTTGATCATAGCGCCACGACCCCCCCTTATGATGAAGTGGCGGCAACGGTTGCCCAGGTAATGCGCGAATTTTACGGCAATCCGTCTTCGCTGCACAAAATTGGCGGCGCGGCGGAAAATTTGCTTGAGCAAGCCAGGGAAGTGATCGCCCGACATATGCGGGTTAAACCGGGGGAAGTGATTTTTACATCCGGAGGGACGGAAAGCAACAACCTGGCGATCAAAGGCGTCGCCAGGCGGTTTAAATCCCGCGGCAGGCACGTGATCACGAGCGCGATCGAACATCCTTCCGTATTGCAGCCGTTTGCCGAACTTGCCAGCGAAGGTTTTCGCGTGACCTATTTGCCGGTCGATAAAACCGGCTCCGTGCGCACGGAAGATGTGGAACGCGCGCTCTCCGACGACACCATTCTGGTCAGCATCATGCATGTGAACAATGAGATGGGCAGAATACAGCCGATCCGCGAAATCGGGAACATGTTAAAAAAGTTTCCGAAAATATGCTTCCACGTGGACGCCGTACAAAGCGTCGGCAAAATTCCCGTTTACTTTAAAGATTGGGGAATCGATTTGCTTAGTTCGTCCGCGCATAAATTTCGCGGGCCCAAAGGGATAGGCTTTTTGCTCAAGCGCGAGGGCCTGGAGATTGCCCCGCTCATTGTCGGTGGCGGCCAGGAAAAAGGCCTGCGGTCGGGGACGGAAAATGTCCCGTTAATCGTCGGCATGGCCAAAGCTTTGCGCATGACCATGGAACAGCAAGCGAACAACATGGAACTCTTATATCGCTATCGGGCGCAGCTAATCGATCGGTTGCGCCGCATTTCCGCGATTGCCGTTACCGGATCGCATGAGATGCCGGAAATGGCGCCGCATATTGTGCATTTTACCTTTCCCGGGATGCGGGCGGAAGTGGTCGTACACGCTTTGGAGGAGAAAGGCTATTGCGTGTCGTCGCAATCGGCCTGCTCATCGGGCGAAGAAAAACCAAGCCGCGTGCTCATGGCGATGGGCATGAGCGAAGCGGCGGCGAAAAGCGGCATTCGCGTCAGCATGTCGCCGATGCATACGGCTGACGACATTGCCGGCATTGCCGAAGCGATTGCCGCGACGGTTGATGAATTCAAGAAAGTGGTGAAAACGCGTTGAGCGGTATCGGCATGATTTTGCTCAGATTCGGTGAATTGACGCTAAAAGGGAAAAACCGCAATGTGTTTGAAAACCGGGTCATGAGTCATATTTCTGAAACATTGGCGCCTTATCCCCGTATTAAATTTACGAAAGCATTCGGCAGATGCTATCTGGAGTTGAACGGCGAACCGTATGAAGATGTGGCGGAAAAACTCAAGACTGTTTTTGGCCTCGTAAGCTTTAGCCCGGTGCGCAAGGCGCCGCTCGATCTGCAGGCGATCCGGGAAGCGGCGCTTTCGGAAATGCGCCGGCTGCCGCAGCCGCCCCGCACATTTAAAGTATCCGCAAGGCGCGCCGACAAGACATTCCCGTACTCGTCGATGGAACTGAATCATCTGATCGGCGGTTATTTGCTGAAACATACGCCGGGATTAAAAGTTGATGTCCATCAGCCCGAGGTGGAACTGCATGCCGAAGTGAGGCAGGAAGGAGCGTTTGTCTACTGCGAAACGATCCCTGGACTTGGCGGCTACCCGCGCGGCAGCAACGGCAAAGCGATGCTCATGTTATCGGGCGGGATCGACAGCCCGGTTGCGGGATGGCTGGCGATGCGAAAAGGGCTTTTGCTTGAGGCGGTGCATTTTCACAGTTTTCCGTACACGAGCGAACGCGCGCAGCAGAAAGTCATTGACTTGACGCGCAAACTGGCGATTTATGGAGGCAGCATCAAGCTGCATATGGTGCCGTTTACGGATATTCAGGTAAAGCTGAACGAGCATAAGATGAAGCATTTGTTGATCACCTTGATGCGCCGGGCGATGTTTGCCATCACGGAAAAGCTGGCGCTAAAACATGACGCCGGCGGAATCGTTACGGGCGAAAGCCTGGGGCAGGTAGCCAGCCAAACGCTCGCCAGCTTGCACGTCATTGGCCGGGAGGTGCGTTTGCCGGTGCTGCGCCCGCTCATTGCCATGGACAAAAGCGAAATTATCAAAATTGCCGAAAAAATCGACACGTATGCGACCTCCATTTTACCATATGAAGATTGCTGCACATTATTTGTTCCCAAATCGCCCAGCACGAAGCCGAATTTGCGTATTACGGAAACGATCGAACGAAGGCTTCTGTGGCTGCCGGACATGCTAAATTTGGCGGTTGAGCGCACGGAGACGTTGACGATCGGCGGCAATGAAACGGATTTTCGGAAAAATGAGCAATTGTTTTAGATTATTGGGAGGTTGCGACGATGCTCGAACAGTTATTGTTGTTTTTGGAAATCATGCTGATTAATATCGTTCTAAGCGGTGACAATGCCGTAGTGATTGCCATGGCAAGCAAAAATTTGCCGCTCGATCAGCGGAAAAAAGCAATATGGTGGGGCGCCTTTGGCGCGGTGGGGCTGCGGGTCGTCCTGACGGTTGTAGCTGTGGCGTTATTGAAAGTTCCTTACATACAAGCCGCCGGTTCGCTATTGTTAATGTATATCGCGTTGAAATTGCTGCTTGAAGAAAACGGCCATTCCAATGTAAAGTCGGCCGCTACGTTGTTTAGCGCTGTTTGGACGATCATTTTGGCCGACTTCGTCATGAGTTTGGACAACGTGCTGGCGATCGCCGCCATCGCGAAAAACGATTTTCTGCTTATCGTGTTGGGTATCGGGCTCAGCATTCCGCTTATTATATGGGGAAGCACGCTGATCATGAAATTGCTGCATAAATTTCCGGTTCTCGTTTATCTCGGAGCGGCCATTTTGGGATACACCGCCGGCGAAATGCTGACCGAGGACGCGAAGATCGCGCAGCTCTTGCACAACGCGCATCCCTCCTATCATTGGCTTGTCCCGCTAGCCGGAGCGCTGATTGTGATTATCGCCGGATTGGTCAAACAATTCGCCGCGAAAAAGGGGCCCCATTAACCCGGCATTTTTCCATCGGCGGGATAAGCCGAACCAACACTCAATCATGCCGGTAGTAATTTTTTAACAATTCGTTTAAAATAAACGTATCGGCATGTCAAAAACTGACGGAAATTGGAGGGGGCCAAATGGCCAGAAATCCGTATACGGGCGGGCTTGTTTTGCTGGGTGTTGGTCTATTGATCTTGTTGGGCAAACTTGGCGTCATTGGAATGCTGTTTGCCTGGTTCTGGCCGGCTTTTATTCTGCTCTTGGGGTTGGCGTTCCACTATTTCTTTTTTGCCGGGACGGCGCCCGCGGGAGTGCTTGTGCCCGGCGGGATGCTGATTGTGTACGCTTTGCTGTTTTTTGTTTGCGCCTGGTTTGGCTGGCACTTGATGGGCGCGCTTTGGCCCGGGTTTATCCTGGGAGCGGCCGCGGGCCTGTATGAATGGCACTTTTTTTCCGCGCGCAAGCCTCCGGGCGTTATGTTCGCGGCGCTTATTCTGACTGCTTTATCCGTCATTTTTTTCAGTTTTAGCATCCTGTTTTCCGCGGGGGTTTATTTGCTCGCCATCGCACTGATTGTAGTCGGCGCATTGTTGCTGCTGCAAAAATCCCGCGTTACCTGGTAAAAGGGATGCTAGGATTTGCTTGTATATCGCGGTTTGAAAGGGTATAATAATAGAATGCCAGGCGTCGGTGTCATGAACGGTGTCCGGCGCTTTTTCATTTCTATTCACCGAGAGGAATTTGCCTGATGAATCCAAGAAATAAAATTCGCAATATTGCCATCATCGCCCATGTCGATCATGGAAAAACAACATTGGTTGACAAATTGCTGCGGCAATCCGGCATTTTTCGGGATAACGAAGACGTGGCCGAGCGGGTGCTCGATTCACACGATCTGGAGCGCGAGCGGGGAATTACCATTTTGGCGAAAAACACCGGCATAGAATATCAGGATATATGGATCAATATTGTCGACACGCCGGGACATGCCGATTTTGGCGGCGAAGTGGAGCGGATCATGAAAATGGTCGACGGCGTTCTCCTTGTTGTCGATGCTTTCGAAGGAGTCATGCCGCAAACGAAATTTGTGCTGCGCAAAGCGCTTGCGCAAGGTTTGACGCCGATCGTGGTGCTGAATAAGATTGACCGGCCGAATGCGCGTCCGGAAGAAGTTGTCGACGAAGTTTTGGAATTGTTTATCGAACTCGAAGCAAACGACGAGCAGCTTGACTTCCCGGTCGTATACGCTTCCGCGCTGAAAGGCGTGGCGGGCACTTCTCCCGATGCGCTGGCGGATGACATGCGCCCGTTGTTTGCGGCGATAATCAAACATATTCCGGCGCCCCCCGATACGAGGGATGAACCGCTGCAGATGCAGATTACGTTGATGGATTACAACGAATACATGGGCAGAATCGGGATTGGACGCGTCAACCGCGGGATAGTGAAAAGCGGGCAAGCCATTGCCGTGTTGTCCGGCGATGGAAGCCGTAAACAGGCGCGCATTGAAAAATTGTTCGGTTTTCGCGGATTGAAGCGACTGGAAATCGCGGAAGCGGGCGCGGGCGACATCGTCGCCATCGCAGGCATTAAAGATATTCAGATCGGCGACACGGTTTGCGATCCGGCGCATCCGGAGGCTATGCCGATGCTGCACATCGACGAACCGACCATACGCATGACCTTCCTCGTCAATGACAGTCCTTTTGCCGGGAAAGAAGGCAAATGGGTCACATCGCGCAAGTTGAAGGAACGTCTCTACAAAGAACTCGAAAGCGATGTCAGTTTGCGCGTCGAGGATACGGATAACGCCGACGCGTTTATCGTTTCCGGCAGAGGCGAGCTGCACCTGGGGATTTTAATCGAGACGATGCGCCGCGAAGGGTACGAACTGCAGGTTTCCAAACCGGAAGTCATTATCAAGGAAATCGACGGCGTGCCGATGGAGCCGATGGAGCGGCTGATTGTCGACATTCCCGAAGATGCGGTGGGCGGCGTGATGGAATCGCTCGGGCAGCGGAAAGCGGAAATGGTCAATATGATCCAATACGGTAACGGCAATGTGCGCATTGAGTTTGTGATTCCCTCCCGCGGCTTGATCGGGTATCGCACGCAATTTCTCACGTTGACGCGCGGGTACGGCGTGATGAACCACGCGTTCGACCATTATGCGCCGGCGGTTTTAGGCGAGTTGGGCGGACGCAGGCAAGGGGTGCTGATTGCCAGCGAAACGGGCGTGTCGACGCTGTATGGCATTTTATCGGTGGAAGATCGCGGCATTTTGTTTGTGCAACCCGGGGTGGATGTTTACGAAGGCATGATCGTCGGCGAACATACGCGCGATAACGATATTGTCGTGAATATTTGCAAGGAAAAGCATTTGACCAACGTGCGTTCCGCCACCAAAGACGAGACGGTGAAAATGAAAACCGCCAAAGTGTTCAGTTTGGAGCAAGCCCTGGAATACTTGAACGATGATGAACTTTGCGAAATTACGCCGAAATCGGTTCGCCTCCGCAAAAAGATTTTGCCTAAAGGCGAGCGGGAGCGCATGGAAAAGCACCGCAAAATGGCTGAATCGCAAGCCCGGTAATCCCCCGAAGGCGAGGTGTTCAACATGGATCAGGAGAAAAGCCTGAACGCTTGGCTTTTGTATCATCCTTGGGTCACTTACATTCTGATCTTTGTTTGTCTGGTATATATTTATAACAAAGTGTTTCGCGTGCGCAAGCTGCCGCTATTGAAAGAGTTCATCGTCTATGCGCTGCTCGCGCTGGGCTCTTTTATGCTGCTCATTTTCTCGACGAAGCTGCCTGTTGTGTACAGCTTGCTTTCGATTATCGCGGCAATGCTGTTGCTGCGTGTGCGGAATTTTTTCACAAACAGGGCAAACAGGACAAAATCGAAACAGGAACAGATAAAAGTTCAGCGGGGGGATCGTTCATGAATTTGAAAGACACGCTGTTTAACTGGCTGCAAATGAAAATTGTGGCGGATGGTCGCCCCGATGATCGTTCCGCCAAAGATACGCTGGATTTCTTTGCGGATATGCTTGCTACCGATCATCATTTGACGCAAGTGGCCGTCACCGGCGTTTTTGATTCATATTTTCATGTTGAATATGTCGAGAACGGCGAAAAGAAAACGATGAAATTCCGGCGGGAATTGGCGGAAAAACTGTTGGCCGACATCAATTCCAATCCCAAGTACAACAATCAGTGAAATCGGGTGTAATCATGTACAACGAGAGTTTGCCGCCCATGCCTCCCCGCCGGTTGGCAAAACGCGGCAACCGGCGTTTATTGAAAACGGTTTTTGGTTTCCTCTTCATGATCTGTTTAGCCGGCGCCGGTTATGCCGGCTATTTGTACCTCAAGTTCGACAATGCCCTGGAAAACGCGAAACTTCCCGGCACCCCGGCGGAAGTCCCGAAACCGGAGGCGGCTGCGCACAAACCGATCACCATATTGCTGCTCGGGCTGGACACAAGGGCGCAAACGGGCACGCTGAACACCGACGTAATCATGACGGCAACTTTCAATCCGCAAACAAAATCGGCCACCATCGTATCCATACCGCGCGATACGTATTTTCAGCCGGAAGGCTACCGGGCGCGCAAAATCAACGCGTTTTATTCCGTCGCCGTCCGCGCGGACAAAGAACATGCGCCGGAGCAAATGAAAACATGGATCGGCGATTTTCTTGGCGTTACGATTGACTATGTTGCCATTGTCGATTTTAAAACGTTTGAGGACGTAATCGACGCTTTCGGCGGCATTGATGTCGATGTCGATATGGATATGCGTTATGTCGATCATGCCGACGGAACGGATATCAATTTGCGGAAAGGCTTTCAGCATTTAAACGGCGAACAGGCGCTCGATTTTGTCAGGTACCGGAAATCAAACATGGGCACCGGCCCTTCCAGCGATTTTGACCGCAACCGCAGGCAGCAGCAAGTGCTGGCGGCCATTGTCGGCAAGCTGAAATCAATCGGCGGCGTGCTCAAACTTGGCGAAATTTTTACAGCGATCGGCAGCAATATCAAAACGGATATGCCGAAAAAACAAGTGCAAAATTTTCTTAAAACCTATATCGGCATTAAAAACGACCACATTCGTTATATCCCGCTTGACGGAAAATGGGTGAGCCCGTATACCGAATTGAATCCGGAAACGCTTAATATGGCGAAAAGCGCGCTGCAGGAAGAATTGCGCGGCGAGGACGGGAACATCGCGCCGGAAGAAACCGAACCGCCGGCGACAGCGGACTAGCCCGGCGCCGTGGCTGCGGAAACGGGCGCTATTTGAAGATGCGGCCGGCTATGATATACTGATTCTAAGGTAAAAAAAGATTCGGCCTGTGTTGAACGGGAGGTATGCCAATGGCTGAAATAGTCGCCGAATTGTCGGATCTCCAACTGCATCAATTGCAAAAAGAACCATTCGTTTTGCTTGGCACGATCGATGCCGAGACTTCTGTCCCGGTAAGCAGCGCAATTTCCTGGGTTTATGCGCCGGATTCCCGCCGCATTCGCTTTGCCATCGATCAGCGGTCGCGCTTGATAAGCAACATTCAGGCCGCCCCGCATGTTACGATTACTTTTTTTGCCGGCGGATCCGTGTACGCGGCGTCCGGCAAGGCAAAAATTGCCGCCGATGCGCTGGAAGGCGTTCCGTTCAAGCTTGCTTGCTTTGAAATGGCCGTCGAGTCGGTAAAAGATATTATGTTTTACGGCGCGCGCGTGTCGGTTGAGCCGGAATACGAAAAAACATATGACAAGCGTGCGGCCGAGAAGCTTGACAATCAAGTGTTCGCAGCCATAAAAAAAGCCTGGTTTGGTTAAACTCGGCTTTTTTTGTATACCGTCTGGCAAGTTACAGGCTGCGGTTTTTTAACCGGCTTCGCTCGTCCACGTTTGCCGGCGGTTTGGCGGGAGGAGCGACGTCGTGCGGGAATTGCGGCATGATGCGGCCGATGATATCGGACATTTCGTCGGCGAAGCCGGCGATCGGCTCACCCTTCCGCAGTTTGTCCCGCAATTCGGCGAGCCGGTGATTCAAATCGATGTCTGCGGTTACGAGGGCGTTTGCTCCGTAAGGATCTTTTTGCAACGCCTGCGCCACGGAATATTTGATTGTTCCCACGCGGGAACGGTCAAGATTTCCTTGCACATCGATACCGACTACCGCGGTTTTGCCGAAAACGACGCACGTTGCGTTGCGAACTTGCGGAATGCTCTCAGCCAGCATTTCCAGCCGGTCGGCCACCGCAGTCCGATTGGGCGATGTTTGCGTTTGTTGCGTTGATTCTTTGACGCGAATCTGATTGCGCGGGGGAGGGGATGCCTGACCGTTGTCAAACCAGTTGCATCCGCCAAGCAACAGCATGACGGCAAACAGCAAGATTAAACGCGGCATAAAAGTCGTCCTTTCATTTCATTTTAAGCATTTTCTATTTTGTCCAATCTGAAAAAAGCTATGTATTTTCCACCTTTTTAGCATACGGTTCACAGTCGAACGGATCCGGAGGGCTGAAATGAAAAAAATATATGTGCTTGATACCAATGTTCTGCTGCACGATCCCAACTCCATTTTTGCTTTTGAGGATAATGAAATTATCATACCTTCAGTCGTTTTGGAAGAAATAGATTCGAAAAAGCGGAATGTGGACGAAATTGGCCGCAATGCGCGCCATGTTTCCCGGCTGCTTGACGGATTGCGCGCCAAAGGGCATCTGTACGATGGGGTGGAACTGGAAAACGGCGGCAGCATCAAGGTTGAATTAAATCATCGAAGCTACAACAAGACCCAGGAACATTTCGGCGACATGACGAACGACAACAGGATTTTATCGGTCGCGTTGAACTATCATTTGGAGGAAAAAGCCAAAAAACGGGCCAAACCGGTAATCCTTGTCAGCAAAGATACGCTTGTCCGCGTTAAGGCCGATGTGCTTGGCGTAACCGCGCAAGACTATTTATCGGACAGAATCGCAACGTTCTCGGAATTATATACCGGCTGCATTGCCATACAGGTTCACCCTTCGCTGATCGACGCGTTTTACTCGCATCGCGTGCTGGAAACGAAAGCAATCAAAGCAATCAGGGAATTTTATCCCCATGAATTTGTCCTCTTAAAAGATGAAATGGGCAGCACCAAATCGGCGCTGCTCAAGGTGAGCCCCGACGCCAGGAAGTTGGAACCGCTGCATTTGGGCAATGAAGCGATCTGGGGAATTACCGCGCGCAACGCGCAGCAGCGCATGGCGCTGGAATTGCTGTTGAACGATGACATCCCGCTGGTGACGATTACCGGCCGCGCCGGCACGGGAAAAACGCTGTTGGCGCTCGCCGCGGGTTTAATGAAAGTGGAAGACGAACGGAAATACAAAAAGCTGTTGATTGCCCGGCCGGTTGTGCCGATGGGCAAAGACATCGGCTTTTTGCCGGGCGAAAAAGACGAGAAATTGCGTCCTTGGATGCAGCCCATTTATGATAATCTGGAGTTTTTGTTCGATACGAAGAAACCCGGTGATATCGAGAAAATATTAATGGGGCTGGGCAGCATTCAGGTGGAAGCGTTGACGTATATCCGGGGAAGGTCGATCCCGGGCCAGTACATCATTATCGACGAAGCGCAAAACCTGTCGCGCCATGAAGTGAAGACGATCGTGTCGCGCGTCGGCGAAGGCAGCAAAATCATCCTGATGGGCGACCCCGAGCAGATTGACCATCCGTATCTGGATTCGACCAGCAACGGATTGACGTGCGTGGTCGAGCGCTTCAAGGAACAGGCGGCAAGCGGGCACATCACGCTGGAAAAGGGCGAGCGTTCGCGGATTGCGCAGCTGGCAACGGATCTGCTGTAAGCTCATCGCCCCGTCCACGCGCGCCTTGGTACTAATTGGGGAGTTGGTGTTGTGTTTGGGAAAAGAAGCGCCGTCATCTTATTTGCCGTTGCGTTAAGTTCGGTCGTTTTGCTCACGCAATTGATGGACCGCAATGTCCCCGGGAAAAATGCGCCGGCATCCGGAAACGGGGCGAATTTGCCGGCTGATCCCGATATATCCAGGCAAACGGACGCGCCCCGGAAGTTGAAAGTGATCGTTTCCATGTCTCCCGACGAATTTTTTACGTTGCAAAAAATGAATCAGGTGTTTGAGCGGCAGCATGCGGAAATAACCGTAACCCTGGAAAATATAACGGATCGCAACGTGTATGCGCGGATGAAAGAGAGCGCCGCCGCCGGATTAGCCGATATTTTCCTGTTGGACAACGCCTGGGTCAGCGAATTTGCCGCGCTGGGCCTGCTCGCCCCGGAACCGGAGGCGGTTGCCGCGGGCAATACCGACAGCCGCCCGTTTGACCAATTGCTTGCGCAGGTGAAATGGAACGGGTTCAGTTGGGGAATACCGAAGGAGGCCGAACTGTACGTATTGATCTGGAGCAAGAAAGCGTTTTCGGACAACCGGATCGGGCAGCCTCCGCAAACCCCGGCGGAGCTTTTGCAAGTCAATCAAAAGTTTGCGGAAGCTAACGGCGCATTTTCCGGCATCTATGTGAATCCCGCGGACCCGTACGCATTTTTGACATTGGCCTGGTATATGCGCGCGCAATCCGCCGAAGATTCCGGGGCGCAAGCGGCTGCGGAAGCCGCGGGCGAACTCGGTCCGCTGGCCAGCTTGTATTTTCCCGACGGCAAAGCGGCCGGAATCTTGAAAAACTATTATCCCGGAACAAATGATTTTGACCCGTGGGAACTCCTTGCCAGTGGGGAAATGCCCATGATGGTGGGGAAGGCCAGCGATTATTTGCGGCATTTGTCCGACGCGACCGCCTTGCAACCGTTCAACGCGGCGAAGGATAAAGAAGGGGATTCAGCCCCGGTCTTAACCGGCAAAAGTTATGTCGTATCCGCCTATACGGACGATGCGCAAACGGCGTTTTCCTGGATTTATGAAGCCGTGTCCGCCCAATATGAAGAGGCGGCATTGCAGGAAGCGCAAATCCTTCCGGCTTTGCAACATGTGTTCGGCGAACATTCCAGGCTGTATGGCGGAATCTTGCCGGGCTTGCGTCAGGCAATCGCATCAGGCGTTGCGCTGGCGGGAAATCCCGATTTGCCGGCCAAGCTGGCCGCGACGGAGCAAGCGGCGGCGGCATTTTACGCCGGGGGAAGCCCATGGCCGCAGCTTGCCGAAGAGTTTGACCGTCTCTGGCAAGCCCAAGCGGAACGGCAAAAGCCGCAACCTGCCGGAAATTCGGCGGAAAATTAAAAGTCGAAAACGAGTTTCACCAGCAACTTGTTTTTCTCAATTTTAACTTCGGTCGCTCGATAAAAAGCGACCAATTTTTTTATATAGATAGCCAAATCATATTTTTCTTCCAAAGAAGCGATGGTCGTTTCAGGCAATTCGTATCCGGCGAACGTCAAACTGTCGATCAGGAAAAGAATGGAGTTTTCCGGTTTGTCGCGTACGACATAATGGCCTGTTATCACCATCTCGCGATCGTTTAGCGTGCCGGTGAGCGTCAGCGTTCCGTCGCCAAAGGCGATCGTGATGCGCTTGAATTTTTCGTCTTTCTCCCGCAGAAAAGCGTTCAATTCGCTTTCCGCAAGCTCCAGCGTAATGTCCGATCCGGCAAACTTTAAACTTGCGCCGTGCTCGTTCAAATAATCGGGAAGCAAATCCATCGCCTGCGTGAACGTCGCCAGATATTCGTTGAACTGCGGCAGCCCGTCTTTTTCCCATGTTTCGTTCAATTGTTCGATTTGCCGCCGCAACAGTTCGGCGTCGTTGCGCCGCACAAGCTCTTTGTCCAGTTCATTTTGCAATTCGACGAGGTGTTTGCGCTGCGCCAAAAATTGCGCTTTGACCTGCGCCAATTCATGCAAAGTTTCATCCAACCGCTCGTTCGCGGCGGCGATTTCCCGCATGCTGTCGGCATAACCGTTCAGTATTTTCCGGTCACCATCGAGGATGGCGTTTAAATAGTTGTAAATGAGAAGCAAATCGTGAAAGTTTTGCGCGTAAAAAATGAACAGCCATAAGTTGTCGCGCTCTCCCATATAATAGGCCCGCAGCACATTTCCAGCCGCTTCGCGTCTGATTTTGGTCTCGTTTTCCAAAGCGGCGATCTCTCGTTTGTTGGCCGCGATTTTTTCCATGACTGTTTTTTCGCTCGCGGACAGCCGCTCGACTTCCCGGTCGATTTCGTTAATCGTCAGCCCTTTTTGCAACAATTTTTTTGTGTCATCCCATGATGTGTCCGCGGTTGAATTTGTTGCGTAAGCCGATGCGATAAAAGTGAACGCTAAAATTGGCGGCAGCATTTTCAACAGCAAACGCATGTGAACTCCCCCATTGTGGCGGCGTGGCAAACAACCGATCTATTGATTCAATAAACGCAAAACGTCGGCAAACGGCTTCGTGTTTGTGGGGATTTCCATCGTAAAAGCCGGATTTTGGTTGATATCGTCCGTTTGCAAGGCCAAATCCAGCATCATGCTTCTTGTTTTGCCGTCTTTTGGCGGCAGATTCAATGCCAAAAACACGTTTTCCTTGCGCACAAATCCTTCCTCGTCAATCGCCAGCTTCAAGACGGCCGGTTGTTGCAACTCGCTGCCTTTTAACAGTTCGGCCCAATCTTTAAGCGGCAATTGGCCGCGAAACGGCTGATCGGCGGTTGCGTTTGCCTGCGTTTGCAGTAAACCGGCTGTTGCGGAAGCGACAAACTTGCCCCAATCCGCTGGCTTGATCTCTGCCGTAATGCGGTTTAGTCCATCATTTGCGGAGTCTTCATTCTCATGGCGGAACCATTTGGGATCCATCGCGTCCAGACTGATTTTCATGAACGCCGTGATCGCCTGCGAAGTTTGCTTGACGACCTCGGGGTTCAAGGAATGGTTTTGGTTTGCCGATTTCG
>DASVDB010000095.1 GCA_036381315.1 Bacilli bacterium
CTTCTGTCTCGGTCCCTTCGGCTCAGAGCAGAATCCAAATCGGAAATTGCTTTTACAGGATATAGATTGCGCAAAAACTTGGCAAAAAAGTGCGGTTTCTCAAGAATACCGCCTTTGCAAATATTGTAACAGATTTTTCACAAAGCTGCACGATTTTTTTATTCCTGCGCCCGTTTGGCCGCGGCTTCCGTAAATCCGACTTCTCCGGAGTAGACGGTCGTCTTTTTGCCGTCGCTTTTGCGGACAACGAGGCCGCCCAACGGGTCGATCGCCTCGGCAATACCTGCGACGATGCCACGGCCCGTTTTTACTTCCACCCGATTATGAAGTGTAACGCTGAGCGCCTCCCACAAAATGCGGATCGAATGAAAGCCGTCTGACCGAAAGATGGCGTAAAGCTCCTCCAACTCGCGCAAAAAGTTGGCGATCAGCTTCTCCCTGTCCACCTTTGCGCCGGAAGCGATAAAGAGCGAGGTCGCCCGATTTCTGATATCATCCGGAAAATCGGCTTCCTCAAGGTTTACGCTGATGCCGATCCCGGCAATCACGACCAGCAGTTTTTCGTCTTCGGCGCGGGATTCCAGCAAAATGCCGCATATTTTTTTTCCGTTGAAAAGCAAATCGTTCGGCCATTTAATGCCGATTTCGATCCCGCACATGTTGCGGATGGCCCGGCACAGCGCGACGGAAACAAGCGCCGTCAGTTGCGGCGCAAACGCCAACGGAATATCCGGGCGCAAAATCAAGCTCATATAAACGCCTTTGCCGGGCGGCGAATGCCATTTGCGCCCCATTCTGCCCCTGCCGGCGGTCTGTTTCTCCGCGATAACGAGCGTGCCCTCTTCCGCACCTGCGGCGGCCTGCTGCTGCGCGAGCGTCTGTGTCGACCCGGTTTGCTCGATAAGGATCAGATTGCGCCCGAAAGATTTGGTCTGCAATTCGCGCATGATTTTGGCCGCATCGATCTTTTCCGGCTTTGCCACCAATTTATAGCCCAGTCTGGGCACGGATTCAAACACATAGCCCTTTTTCTTCAAATGTTGGATATGCTTCCAGACCGCTGTGCGGCTGCATTGAAAATAATGACTGAGCAGTTCGCCCGATACGTATTCATGTTTGCGCTCTTCAAAAAACGCGAGCAGTTGCTCGTTCATGTATCCGCACCGTCCCGTATCAATTCCAGCGCCCGTTGGCACAATCGCTCGCGATCGTTGGGCACCCGTTCATAGATGACTTCTTCGTACAGCTTGTCCAATAGCTTGCCAAGCCAGGGCCCCGGGGAGCGCGCTGTAATTCGCAGCAAATCGGACCCGTTCACGCTTAAGTCCGCAGGAGCCGCAACAGGCATTCGCTTACGCAAAACAAACGCTTGTCCATACAGCGCGGCAAAAATTTCTGCCGATAATTCCCCGGGCAATTTTCCGCTTGCGTGGGCCGCCAGGTTCATCAGATCAAGCCATACCGACATGCTTGCGGGAGAAAATCGCACGCAACCCGCGCGCCAAATATTTTGCAGAGATGACGGGAAGTCGTCTGACCGTGCCGAAAGCCGGCTTAACTCATTCGCCATCCATTCATGCAGCCGCACCAAAGCAAGCGTCCTATGTTGCATATGTTTGGCGAATTTAAGCGACTTAAGCAATTTCCCGCCGTCGTTCGCATCGATCCGCAGAGCTATAAGCATAAACGCCCATTTGTGCGCAGATTCATGAAACAGCGGAATGAGCGACAAGAGGCTATCCGCCTCCGCCACGACATTCGGGTGGAACAATACCGGCAAAGCGGTTTTCGTATGTGCCAGCAAGCCGCTTGCGGCAAGCAGTTTGGCTCCTCTGGCCGGATCGCTTCCCGCCACAATGCGCGCAAGTTCCATCTGTACGCGTTCCATCGCGATATGCGCCAATTTGTGCCGGTTGTGCACAAGCGCATGCCAGGTCGTTTTTTCAATCTCGAGTTTGTATTCGGCGGCAAAACGGACACACCGCAGCATGCGCAGCGCATCTTCGGAAAATCTCCGCTTCGGATCGCCGACACAGCGCAGCGTGGCGGTGCGCAAATCCTCCATCCCGTGGAACGGGTCGTACAATGCCTCGTCTGCGTCCATGGCCATCGCGTTGATCGTAAAATCGCGGCGGGACAAATCTTCGGTCAAATCGGTAATAAACCGTACCTGATCAGGCCGGCGCAGATCCGAATAGCCCGCCTCGGAACGAAACGTCGTAACCTCAAAGCCTTGCCCGTCCATAATGACCGTGACTGTCCCATGTTTGACGCCGGTAGCCGCCGTATGCGGAAACAAGGCCACAACCTGATCAGGCGTGGCCGATGTGGCGATATCGATATCTTTTACCGCCCGCCCGAGCAAGCGATCGCGAACATACCCGCCGACCATATATGCGGAGAAACCGCGACGATTCAGTTCGCGTATGATGCTCTTGGCACTGTCGACAAGCCCCTGTTTTTCTGCCACGGTCAGCCTCCTGCGCAATATTACGTAGCCGATTCGCCGATGCACTCGGGTGTCGGCATCGTTTTACCCAGCACGCGGTAGTAGATATGCTCATACTGTTCCACGATCTGATCGCTGTTGAATTTTCGGCAGGCGCGTTCGATGCACGCCTGCGAAAAGCTCTTGTACAATACCGGGTCGGTCAACAGCCGGGCCGCCAACAGCGCCATTGTTTCCGTGTCGCCGACAGGCGCGAGATACCCGGTTTCGCCATGTGTAATCAGCTCGGGAATTCCCCCCGCCGTCGAAGCCACGGTCGGCACGCCGCACGCCATCGCTTCCAGCGCAACCAGCCCGAAACTTTCCTTTTCCGAAGGCAACAGCATTAAATCCGCCAATGATACAAGCTGCGCCACTTCGTCTTGTTTTCCCAGAAAGATGACGCGATCTGCAATTCCCAGTTCTTTCACCTTGCAATGCACTTTCGGCAAATCCGGCCCCTCGCCGACGAGCAGCAATTTGCTCGGAATAGCTTCGTTGACGCGGCGGAAAATAGCGATGACATCACCCAGCCGTTTGACAGGACGGAAGTTGGAAATGTGCATGATGATTTTTTCGCGGGGTCCGGCGAATTCCCGCCGCAACCATTTGCACTCGCGCGGATAATAAACCCGTTTATCGACAAAATTATAAACAAGATCGATCGGCTTTTCGATATGCAGCAATTGTACCGTTTCCCGGATCAGATCGTTTGATACGGCCGTCACCGCATCGCTTTTGTTAATGCCGAACCGAATCAGGTCGCTTAACGACTCATCCTGGCCTAAAACCGTAATATCCGTCCCATGCAGAGTCGTTACAACCTTCAGGCGGTCGCCTACCATTTGTTTCGCCAACAGGGCGCATATGGCATGGGGAACCGCATAATGAACGTGCAGCAAATCGAGGTTTTGCAATTTTGCCACCTGCGCCTGTTTGCTGGCGAGCGACAAATCATATGGCGGATGGCGAAAGACGGAATAATCGTTTACTTCGACTTCATGATAAACGATGTTTTTATGAAACGCTCCCAGACGAAACGGCATGTTATGGGTAATAAAATGAATTTCATGCCCCTTTTCCGCGAGCAGTTTCCCCAATTCGGTAGCGATTACGCCGGATCCGCCCAAAGACGGATAACAGGTAATGCCGATTTTCAGTCCGGCCATCCGGTTCACCCCCGCATGATTGTATGATACAGACTATGTTTCGCCGCCGATTTTCAGAATAGATCAACAAGGATCGGCAGCCGGCTGGCGAAGCCTTCGGCGTAATCCACCGCGATTTGTTGTCCCATCAGGCTGTCGCGGGCTTTCACCCGTTCCAGATAACCTTGATTGATCGGCGTCGCAACCATGTCTTCGCTTTCTTTTGGCAACACAAATTGCGATTGAAAGGAGCGCAGCGCGGCCATTTTTTTGCTGTAAACATCACTGACGTCGACGATGGCGTCCGCTTTGCCGATATCGTTGATGAAATAAAAATAAGTCCGCGCGACCGTAAACGGCGCATATTCCGCTTCATATTTGCGCAATTTGGCGTTGAAAACCGCTTCCTCAACCATTTTGCCGGCCAGCACATGATCGGGATGGCGGTCAACCCAATACGGAGCAAAAACCAACCGCGGGCGGAATTTGCGAATTTCCCGCACAATGGCCGCTATTTGCTCGTGATGAAGCGCAAGTCCGCGATCCGGCAACCCCAGGTTGGTGCGGACGGCAAGGCCAAGCTCTTTTGCCGCCTGGTCCGCTTCCGCTTTGCGCGTTGCGACATCGCCGTTGGAAGACAGCTCGGCGTGCGTCAGATCGCAAATGCCGACGCGCAGCCCCCTGGCCGTGTGTTTGGCTATCGTTGCGCCCATGCCGATTTCGGCATCGTCGGGATGGGCGGCGAAAACAAGCAAATCAAGCGGAGCGGTCATATGCTCTCACCCGGTTTATATTTATGCACAAGCTCCCGCCAGGCAAAATCGCCCCGATCCAATGCCCTCACCATAATTTCCGCGCAAGCGATGTTCGTGGCGACGGGGATGCTGTGCACGTCGCATAGTCTGAGCAACGCGATAATATCCGGCTCATGCGGCTGCGCCATCAACGGATCGCGCAAAAAAATGACCAAATCCATTTCATTTTGCGCCACAAGTGATCCAATCTGCTGATCCCCGCCAAGCGGGCCCGACATGAAGCGGTGTATCGTCAATCCGGTTTTTTCCGCAATCCTTAATCCCGTCGTGCCCGTAGCGTAAAGCTGATGTTTGCGAAATACGTGGGAATAGGCCAGCGCAAAATTGACCAGTTCTTCTTTTTTGCGGTCATGGGCAATAAACGCGATATTCATCCGCCAGTTCCTCCCCTAGTCGAGAAAATGCTCGAACCCGTAAACGATTCCTTGCACATCCAACACTTTTTTAACCGCGACGTTGACACCCGGCATGTAGCCCGCACGATCGTACGAGTCATGCCGGATTTTCAGCGTTTGGCCATGTCCGCCGAAAATAACTTCCTGTTGTGCAAACACGCCAGGGAGTCTTACGCTGTGAATGCGGAACCCGTTTATGTATCCCCCGCGCGCCCCTTCGATCACTTCCGTTTCATTCGGATTGCCCTGTTTGAGTTCTTGCCGCGACTGCGAAATCAATTCGGCCGTCTTGATCGAGGTGCCGGACGGAGCGTCCAGCTTTTGGTCGCCATGGTACTCGATAATTTCCACATGCGGCAAATATTTGGCAGCCTGCGCGGCGAATTTCATCATCAAAATCGCACCGATGGAAAAATTTGGCGCGATGATGCCGCCGATTTGCTGTTCGCGCGCCAGCTTGTCCAACAATGCGATATCTTCAGGCGAAAAGCCCGTTGTGCCGACAACCGGCCTTACTTTCAGGCGGATAGCGGTTTTTACGTTATTCATCACCGTATGGGGGGTTGTAAAATCCACCATGACGTCTGCATGCGATTGCACCAACGCCAATTCCAGGTCGCTTTCGATCGCGACGCCGCAAGCGCTTTTTCCAACGATCGTGCCGGCATCGCTGCCTGTAGCTGAAGGGTCGATTGCCGCCACCAATTGCAACTCGCTGTCTTCCAACACCATCTTGACCACTTCGCGCCCCATTCTGCCGCAAGCGCCGGTTACTGCCACTCTGATTGCCATAACGTTTTCACCTAATTCCTTTCCATAGCGAGAATCCATTCGTTACTTAAATTGCTCGTTATATTCTTTAAGTAATTTTGCCCCAAGCTCATGCTGCGGGTCAAGCCTGATTACTTCTTCGAGCGAACGGATCGCCTGATCGTAACGGCGCAATGCGGCATATGCCGCTCCCAACAACAGATGTCCGTCCACATTCAATGGGTCCAACGCCGTCGCCCGTTCCAGCAATTCAATCGCTTCCGCATGCCGGTCGTGCCGTTTGCGCAAGGCCAGTTCGGCCTGCCGCACCAGATCCCGGGCTGTGATGTGCTGAAGATGAAACAGATATTTCTCGTTGCCGTTTGCGAAGCCCGCGGCCGCCCGGGCGTGAAAAAGCGCTTTATCCAGCTTGTCGCTGCGCGCGTAGGTGATCGATAATTTATAATGATACTCCGCGTTGTCCGGATCTTTGGCGATCGCCTGTTCAAACCAATCGATCGCCTGGGCAAAATTTTGGTCCAAAATCGACTCGTACGCTTTCAGAATTTCTTTTTTTTCACCCATCCGCCATCCTCCTTACCATGAAGGATGGTACAGCATATGACGCTTACGGTCATTCGGTGTGTAACCGGGTCCAGCGATCTTTGTCGCGCGTATTGAATTTCTCCATGACCTTGTCGTGCGCCGCGGTCAAATCAATCCCCAGCGAATTGGCGAAACAAATCACGATGAATAAAATATCACCAAGTTCCATTTCCACCGTATTTTCTTTTTCGTCGGCCCTTTTCGGCTTCTCGCCATACCGGTGATTGATTTCCCTGGCCAATTCGCCTACTTCCTCGGTCATTCTCGCCATCATCGCAAGCGGGCTGAAATAGCCTTCCTTGAATTGGGAGATGTAGGCGTCCACTTCGTTTTGCAGCTGACGCATCGTTTTATCGGACAAAAAGTTCATCCCTTCCTTTGCCAACGCCCGGATTCGGACACCTACATGTTAGCGCAAAAAGAAAGGCAACTCAAATGTTTTGTTGCCCGGGACGCGATTTGCTTGAATGCTTCACCCACCGGAGAAGGCTCAATCATCAGGATCAATTCTAACGGACGCGACAGAGGCTATTTCGGGTTTTACGTCCGGATTTCGAGTTTAACAGACGTAGGCGAGCTTATTTTAGCATTTTGCGCGGTATTCAGGTGAAAAAACGGCGAATAGCCGCTGTGGCGCCCGTTAAAATTTTTGCCCAGCCTATTTTCGGCAAATAGCCTCTGCTACGTCCGTTAGCGCTGGGTGGGAGGGGAGAGTATTTTTATACCCTTAGGGATTAGTTTACCAATCTACGGGTATTTTTTATTTTCTTTATTAGTCGCAAAAATAAAATATAAATCATACAAAAATATCGTTTTTATAATCTCATTAATTATTGCAATCATAAGTATTAAACTTAATATTGATTTTTCTAAAGAAGTTTTTAACAAAGTTGGTAAGGCGGATGATCCTAATTCACGAATGTATCGTGCACCATTATTAAATATTTATACGAATAAAGCTTTTTTTAATTATTATACGTTGATGGCTTCTACAGCGGTTGTTTCCATTATTGCATTTATTGTGGAACCAATATTAACGAACAAGCAACATCCTAAGCTCCCGCAATGAGATTCCCCGCTTCCCCGCAATGGGAACAAATGGCGCAGGCTTTGCGAAATATGCGTAATAATTAATCAACACGGGAAATTTACTCTTGTCTCATATAATTACTAAATACAATTATCAGGTTACGCGTAAAGCCAATGTGGCCAAAGGAGAACCGCATGCACACGGAGCGAAATTATCGGATACTGCTGACGAATATTTTGCCAATCATGCTGGGAACGGCGATCTATGCGTTTGGAATCCATTATTTTGTGATCGCGAACGAATTGATGGAGGGCGGCATCACGGGAATCGCCCTCCTGCTCAACTACTCGCTTCATTGGCGTCCGTCATGGACGACGCTTGCCATGAATATCCCGTTGTTTTGGGCAGGGTATCGCTTCTTTACCCGCAGCACGCTGTTATACACCATTCTTGGCACAACTTCGGCTTCCTTTTTCTTATGGGTTATGGAAGAATTCATTCGGCACGGCTGGATTCATCCTTTTTACTCTCCGGATGATCTGCTGCTCGCCGCTTTATATGCCGGGGTAACACTCGGAACCGGTCTGGGCATCGTGTTTCGTTTTG